>JAKSRV010000057.1 GCA_024403435.1 Lachnospiraceae bacterium | reverse complement strand
TCAGGCTATGTTACTTATTCCAACAAGGCCAAGAGAAAGGTGCTTGGAGTGAGAAAGTCTGTTATTGATAAGCATGGAGTTATCAGTGCAAAAGCCGCAGAGGAGATGGTTAAGGGACTTAATCTTATTACCAGAGCGGATGTGGCTGTTGCAATCACCGGTAATGCCGGACCTATAGCAAACGAGGATAAGCCTGTCGGACTTGTATATATTGCATGCGGTATCAAGGGTAAGATTACCGTCACCGAAGCACATTTCAGCGGCAATCGTAACAAGATTCGTGAATCGGCTGTTACGGCTGCTTTGGTGCTTATGAGAAACTGCATACTCGAGTACTACAGCAGAGTTACTTTCGGTAAGAATTCAGAAGAATAATTATATAAAAACATCTACAGCACCATGTACTATGGTGCTGTTGTATTATGCGGGCACAGTGTACACATAATACAACTGTAAGGATATTATGGAAAATACAGAAAAAAGTAAAAAAAGAATAGGAAAGCTGATTGTTGATAATATCACCGGAATATTTGTCCCGATAATAAATTACCTGACAGCCGCGAGTATATTAAAGAGTGTTATCGTGCTGTTGGCCGGTTTTGGTGTGCTTGATACAGCAGGTGGAGTATATCAGATTTTCTATGCCGTGTCGGATGGATTTTTCTATTTTCTACCGGTCTTTTTGGCAATAACGGCTTCAAAGCAGTGGAAGACAGATATGTATATTTCACTGCTAATCCCGGTGGCAATGCTCTATCCGGATTTGGTTGCCATACTGGAAAACGGCAAATCACTATCGTTGCTTGGGCTTACGGCTCAGCCCGCAATTTATCATTCCGGAGTAATACCGGTGCTACTGGCAGTCGGATTGCTTCACTTTGTTGAGATTCCGTGTGATAAATTTTTGCCGGGGGCAATTAAGGGCTTTTTGAAACCTATTATATGCTGCCTTGTGGTCCTACCCTTTACGTTCTTATTGTTTGGACCGGTTGGCTCGTGGATAGGCAGCGGTCTCACCAAGCTGTTCTTTTTGCTGTATGATTGGAACGCTGTGATAGCCGGCATATTTATGGGATTTTTGATTCAGCCTATGGTTGTGGTCGGCGGACATTGGAGTATCGTACCCGTCAGCATATCGAGTATCGCGACAAACGGTTACGACGTAATTCTTCCGCTTTTGGGAGGTGCGGTATACGGACAGTGCGGAGCCTGCCTGGCAATGGGAATACTTTACAGAGAAAAAGAGCAAAAGACTATCGCTTTTCAGGCGGCTTTGTCGGCGGCTCTCGGAGTTACGGAACCGTCATTGTACGGCGTGACATTAAAGACACCGCGAGCAATGATTTCCGCTTGTATTGCGGGAGCGTGCGGGGGCGCGATAGCAGGTATAGCGGGTGCACATTGTACATCATTTGCGTTTCCAAGCTTCATTACCAGTGTAGCTTATGTTGGCCCGGGATTTGTATGGTTTCTGGTATCTATGGCAGTGGCACTGCCTATCGGCTTCGTGCTTACCATTATTCAGAAAAAGGCATTGATGAAGAATATATAGGAGGTATTTGGGGTGTTTAGAGACGAAAAGCTCAGTGTTGAGGAACGAGTAAAAGCGTTAATTGGGGAATTGACGGTAGAAGAAAAATTCGGACTGCTCTCATCAACGCAGCAGCCTATTGAACGCTTGGGGATAAAGGAGCGTCATATAGGAACTGAATTTGCCAGAGGCTGGTCTTCACATGAGGAGACGGAGATTTGTACGGTATTTCCTCAGAGTGTCGGTATGGCATCGACCTTTGACGAGAAGCTGATTGCAGAGGCAGGTCGTGTTGCCGGTCGCGAAAGCAGAGCATATTACTACAGTATCAATAAATCGTTATTTGGATTTGGTCCCACGGTTGATTTGGAGAGAGATCCCAGATGGGGACGTCACGAGGAAGGTTATGGAGAGGATCCTTGCCTTACAGGAGTGATGGCTTCCGCATATACGCGTGCATTGACGGGAGATGGCAAGGTAAAGCAGACATTGCCTTTGCTCAAGCATTTTGTGTGTAACAACACAGAGACCGACAGAGCTACTTATGATGCAAAGGTCGAAGACAGATTGTTGAATGAGTATTACCTGGAGGTATTCCGCAAGCCTATTGAGGACGGCGGAGCATTCGGTGTAATGGGAGCATACAATAAAATTAACGGAGAACCCGGCTTGCTTACCTCACTCAATCAAAAGTATGTGAAGGACAAGTGGGGCGGAAAACTTGTTGTGAGTGACGGTCACGCTTTTGCGATGGTAATGGAAGAGCACAAGATGACGGAGTCTCATGCCGAGACAATGAAGCTCGCGCTCGAGGCCGGTGCCAATATTATGTTGGACAAGCCTGAGATGGTAATCGGTGCGGCCGCGGAAGCATATGAAAAGGGTATGATAGACGAGGCTTTGATAGACAGAGCTATCAGCGATACCTTGTATTTGAGATTTTTACTCGGAGAATTTGATTCCGAGGACCCTTATGCGGATATCACCATGGATATGGTTAACACGGAGGATGACAGAAAGCTTTCTCTTAAGATGTCTGAAGAGCAAGTTGTGCTTCTGAAAAATGACGGAATACTTCCGCTTAAGGAAAGTATAACCGGCGCGGGTAAAATAGCTGTACTCGGTCCGCAGGCAGATGAGAATTTCATGGATTGGTATACCGGAGCTTCCGCTTACGATATTACAGTCAGAGACGGACTGGTTGAAGGCTGTCCCGGTGCCAAGATTTTATACGATCACGGAAGAGATTTTGTCAGATTAAAATACGTAAAGACCGGTAAATATCTGCGTGTTTTGGATGACCTTTCGGTAAAAGCCGATGCGGATGAGGCGCAGGCAGCTCGTTTTGAAAAATATGATTGGGGTGCAGGCTATGTGAACTTTATGGAGTGCAAGACTCACAAGATGCTCGCAGAGGATCAGGACGTGATTAAGTGTACTTCAAAGGATGCCTACCAGTGGTTTGTCAGACCTATCATTACTCCGCATGAGACCGAAGGGGGAGTGTATTTTACTTCGTGGGATAAGCGCAAGCTTGTGATGAATGATGCGCTCGAGCTTGATGTAACCAATGAGGGAGAGGCAGCTGTTTTTGAGATAGAGCTGCTTTCTGACGGTGATGAGAGGTGTGTAGCGTTGGCCAAGGAGGCGGATACCGTAATATATTGCGTAGGAAATCACCCTGTGCAGGTTGGCCGTGAGGGCTATGACCGCGCTGATATTTTACTGCCGCCCAGACAGGATATACTTGGCAAAAAGCTTCTTGAGGCCAATAAAAATACAGTCCTTTTGATAGTCTCAAGTTACCCATACGCAGTTGATGATTTTGACAGGGATAGTCCTGCTATTTGCTATACGACACATGCCGGACCGGAGCTTGGAAGAGCGGTAACAAATATCCTGTGCGGAAAAGCAAATCCTTCGGGACGTTTGGCAAGTACATGGTATAAGAAGGATTTCAAATTCCCGTCTATTTTTGATTATGATATAGAAAAGAACAAAATGACCTACATGTATATGGAGGAAAAGCCGTTGTACGCATTCGGTTACGGACTCAGTTATTCTGGATTTGAGTATTCCGATTTTGCGGTTGATGAGGTATCAATCGATGATGCTTCGGATGAGTTGGTGTTTACCGTAAAGGTACGGAATGTGTCTGATGCAGACGGCGATGAAGTTGTTCAGATATATTATGAAAAGGATGACAGTACTTATATCAGGCCGAATAAAAAGCTTGTGGGATTTTCAAGAGTTTCGCTGGCTGCGGGCGAGGAAAAGACTGTCACTGTAAAGGCCGACAAGCATATGCTGGAGTGCTACGATACCGATTTGGAAGAGTTCGTGCTTGAACTTGGTAATTATAAATTTGGTGTTGGAGCAGCCAGTGATGACATCAGATTGCGTACTGAAATTGTTCTTTGAAAATGTGGCGAATTTGTGAAAAATGTGTTCAATTTGTGATAAGTGTGAACAGAATGTGTTTTATGTGAAATCTATGTGATTTATGTTCACAATTCCTTGAAACTCGCGTGAATGTTGTATATAGTCTGCGTGTGCGGAAGAAATGAAAAATATGTAATTTCATTTTCGATGACCAACGGTTCGGTGACGGACCGGACAACATGTATTTCATAAGAGCAAAATGGAGGAAAACTTATGAGGAACAAATTGATCAGAGGCCTTTTGGGCATTGCAATGGCGGGAGCACTTGCATTCGGTGGTGGAGTTGCCGGAATGGCAACCTCATCGGCAATCGAGGTAGAGGCAGCAACTTTGCCCGGTGATTACAGAAATGTAACCACAAGTGCAATTACAGATGTAAGTCAGTATCGTGTCGGTGATTGGATTATTTATGAATTCGATAACTATACAGACTTGACTGATATGTGGATATATCATATTACCAAAATCGAAGAAAATCGTGTTTTGTATGATTATTATTATGAAGATGAATATATTGATGAAGGTTGGTACGAAATAGACCGTGAGCAGAGTTATATCGAGAGGTACGGATGTCAGAGAATCAGCTGGGGAACTCTGAGCGCATGGTCTCCAGTACAGTCATTAAATATTTCGGGTAAGGCATTTACAAGCTGGGAGGAAATTGCAGGACTGCTTCCCGGTATTACCAAGGAAAGCATCAACGATAATTACCTCAAAATAAGTGTTGACCCTATTACTGAGAATGCAATTCAGGCCAAGGCTGTGCTTGCAATGGATGAGTCGGATATTGACGGAATCCACGTATTTATCGGTGGAGGTAATGCTATTACCTTCAAGAACAGCAATGATTACAGTCAGTATGTATCTATGTCATTTACTCACAAGGATACCGCAACCGACGATAGCCTTACCATCGACTTTAACAACAAGCAGAATATCGGAGGAATTGTAGTCCTTCACTCTGTAATCGCTGCAGATAAGGCATATAAGGTATATAAGGTAACAGATGCAGGAGAAGTTTTGGTAGCAGGCGGTCGTTCAACCGATGAGGGCCGTGTATGCTTCAATATTACTGAGACTGCTAAGTATGTTATCAGATATTAATAAATAAAAGATTTGCTCAGAAGGGCAATATTAATAGAACCAAACCATGAAATCATGGATTAACAACAATACAACAAAACAACAATAAACAAATAAAAATACAAAATACAAATTCAAAACAACAATACCAATTAATAAGGAGACTGCCGATTAACGGTGGTCTCTTTTTTATTTATATATTGACATATCGAACGAATGTTTGTATTATTAAAAACAGAGGACGAACAAATGTTTGATATAGATAATGGACTTAGTTTGGATGAAAAACTGGCAATTTTAAGTGATGCCGCGAAATATGATGTGGCTTGCACATCAAGTGGAGTGGACAGGCGCGGGCAAAAAGGGATGTTGGGTAATTCATGTGCGGCAGGTATTTGCCACTCCTTTGCTTCAGACGGAAGATGTATATCGCTGCTAAAGATTTTGATGACGAATCATTGTTCATATGATTGTAAATATTGCAAGAACAGAAAATCGAATGATATACCCAGGGCTACGTTTACGCCGGAAGAGATTTGCACATTAACAATAGAGTTTTACAAGCGTAATTATATTGAGGGATTGTTCCTTAGTTCGGGAGTACTGGGAACCCCTGACAATACTATGGAAAAGATGTGTGAAGCGCTCAGAATGCTTCGTACAACCTACAGATTTAACGGATATATCCATGTGAAGGCTATTCCCGGGGCTTCGCAGGAGCTTATATATTCTGCAGGACTGTTGGCAGACAGAATCAGTATAAATATGGAACTGCCGACTCAGGACAGTTTGGTTTCTCTTGCTCCGAATAAATCAATGACGACAATACTGAAGCCTATGAATCAGATTTCTGAGACTATTGCACAGCACAGAGTGGCTATAGGAAAAAATGCGTTGATGGAGAGAGCGGGGATTAACCGTCACTTGGTCAACAGTATATTTGGTACCGATGCGGCACAGCAGAAATTGGAGAATACCGGGAATGCGTACGACGGTAACAAAATTAACAGCCGTGGAGATGTTAATAATACCGGAAGGGCAGACAACGATATCAGCATTCCGCTGCAGAAGACTTCTACAATGCTGATGAATCCCGCGGAGGCTATAGATGCCAGACTGAAGCGACCTTTCGCGGGAGCAGGACAAAGCACTCAGATGATAATAGGGGCTACTCGTGAGACTGATTTGGAATTGATTCGTACGACTCAGAGTTTGTACAAAAGCTTTGACTTAAAGAGAGTGTTTTTCTCGGGATATGTACCGCTTAATGAGGATGATGTACTCCCGTCACTTGGTACACCTGTGCCTCTTTTGAGAGAACACAGATTGTATCAGGCAGATTGGCTTCTTAGGTTTTACGGCTATCAGGCAGATGAGCTTTTGACAGAGGAGAATCCGTTTTTTAATGCGCAGATTGACCCTAAATGTGATTGGGCCATCAGACATCTTGATCAATTCCCTGTGGAAATCAATACTGCTTCTTATGACATGTTGTTGCGTGTGCCGGGAATAGGACCAACCGGAGTTAAACGCATTATGAGTGCCAGAAGATACTCTTACGTGAATTTTGATATGCTTAAGAAGATGCGCATTGTATTGAAGAGAGCACAGTATTTTATTACCTGCAATGGCAAGATGCTCAACAAGATTCCGTTGGAGCAGCAATTTATCACACGTTGTATAGCCAACGATGAACAGAAGGATAACTTGCTGATTACACAGCCGAAGGAAGAATATCATCAGATGAATTTGTTTACAGATTTTGCACCGGCATGAGATTGAGAATAGAAAAGGGCAACAGAAAAGGGCAATAGAACAAGGGGAACAGGATGACGGTATATACATGCGAACCTAATTTGGAGGCAATGCTTTCCTGTATATATGATGCATGGGCGAGCGGAAAGGGACACCGAAATATCAGACTGGCATTGGAGCCGGTCGGACAGTATTCTTTTATGGATGAATACATTCATGTAGATGAGGATTCCGACAAAGCGCGCAAGGTGATGGATGCAGTATGCTTAAAGATTTCACAGCATGTTTACAGCGAACTGACGTATACCGGCATGGCATATGAAGAGGATGCACTGGATAATATATATCATGTGATGATTTTAGGCTTTGCTTATGGTCCTAATGTGCTGGATATGGTTCATTACAAGGATGTTATGCGTAACCGAGAGATACGGGTGAGACTGGAGAAGGAAGTCTGTGGTTTTAAGGATTTTACAAGGTTTCATGAGGTTAAAAAATCAGTATATGTGGCTCATATAGAACCCAAGAGTAGGCTGTTGCCCATGTTGGCAGAGCATTTTGAAGACAGAATGCCCTCGGAGCATTGGATGATTGTTGATGACATTCATAAAGAAGCGGTAGTGCATCCCAAAGATGAACATTACTATTTTTGGAAGCTCAATGATGAGGAGTTTGAACAATTACTGGTTACGGAAAACGAAAATGACGAGTATACTGATATGTGGAAGACATTCTTTGATTCAATAGAAATCAAAGAGAGAAAGAATATCGCATGTCAGAATAATTTATTCCCCAAGTGGAAGCGTAAGCATGCGGTTGAATTCCTGTAATGCTTTTGTCAAAAGCTTGGAGGTATATTGGCAGCATGAATATGAAAGAAGTTGGATACCGTAAAGAGATGGATAAAGAGGCGGATAAAGAAACTGATAATGAGATGGATACGGATTTATTATATAGTGGTATGAATGCTGATCTTATAAAAGATATGGCAGATAAAAAGGAAGTGCTGTGGTTCAATGCCAATCTGGAATCTGTGACACCTATGAGTGAAATGGCCGGTCGTAAATTTGTGTATATCAGGGCAGCACAGAACAGACTACTTAGGTTTATGCCGTATATAGAAAAGTTCTTTCCGGAGACAGAGGAGCGCAAGGGAATTATAGAATCTCAGCTGTTGGTTTTGCCGGAATTCAGTAAGTATGTAAGAGAGAATTATCCGGACTTCCGTGGACGCATATTGTTGAAGGATGATGCGCATCTTCCTATAGCAGGCTCGGTTAAGGCAAGAGGCGGTATATATGAGGTTATGGTTCATGCTGAAAAATTGGCTATGAAAGCAGGATTATTGCAACCTACTGACAATTATCTTAAGTTGGATTCTAAGGAGTGCAGAGATCTTTTCGGTAAGCATACGGTTCAGGTTGGTTCTACCGGTAATCTTGGACTCAGTATAGGAATTATGAGTGCTAAGTTCGGTTTTAAGGTTATTGTTCATATGTCTGCCGATGCAAAACAGTGGAAGAAGGATTTACTGAGAAGTCATGGTGTTACCGTTGTGGAATATGAGGGCGACTACAGTTCGGCGGTAGAACAGGGACGCAGGTTGTCTGCGGAAGATCCTATGAGTTACTTTGTCGATGATGAGAATTCGGAGGATTTGTTTTTGGGATATGCCACCGCAGCGCTGAGACTCAAGGTTCAGCTGTTCAAAGCAGGTATAGCTGTAGATGAAATGCATCCGTTATTTGTATATTTACCATGCGGTGTAGGCGGAGCTCCGGGTGGAATAACCTATGGACTAAAGCAGATATTTGGTGATTACGTGCATTGCTTTTTTGCAGAGCCGATTGCTACACCGTGCTTTACATTAGGTATGGCTTCCGGTATGAAATCTGAGATTTCGGTCTATGATATCGGATTGGATGGTACAACGATAGCAGACGGATTGGCAGTTGGAAGAGCATCTGAAATTGTATGTGACGCAATGGATACCCTGGTAAGCGGAAGCTATACTGTAGAGGATGATAATCTCATAAAGTATATGAAGATGTTGAATGATATGGAGGATGTATTTTTGGAGCCGTCTGCCTGTGCGGGAGTGCATGGACTGATGTTGCAGGGCAGTGGAAAGATGCAGGCATATATTGATAAGAATGGCCTTACGGATTGTATGGCCGGTTCGACACACTTGGTATGGGGAACCGGAGGAGGCCTGGTACCCGACAATGTTAAAGCAGAACTGCTGAAGTCTTGATAAGATTCTAAAATAGCCATGGTATCTTTTGTGATACCATGGCTATTTTGGTCTTATAGTGTTATTGAGATAAGTAAGCGAGATATAAGTGAATTTGTACGATTATATGCTATGAATTCTGGGCTTCAATTCTTTCTGCCAGGTCCATCAGATATTCCCAACGTTCCATTTTTTCTTCAAGTTTTGAATTCAGCTCGGTCTGCTTTGCAGACAGTTCAGTGAGCTTGAGTGAGTTGGTGACATTTTGAGCCATCTCTGCATCTAAATCGGCAATTTGTTCTTCCAGCTTGGCAATATCATCTTCGATAGTTTCGTATTCCCGTTGCTCTTTATATGAGAATTTAAGTTTCTCAGGCTTATTCTGCTTCCATGTTTGCATTGAAGAACTCTTTTCAGAGGTATCTGCGGAGGAGCTGTTTTTCGCTGCTTCCGATTTTGAAGAAGACTTGCCTGTTGAGACACCGGAAGATAAATTGTTTGAAATGCCGGAAGACAACAGTCCCTCTTCACGAAGCCTGTTTTCGTAATCCGTATATCCGCCTTCGTGTTGACGTAACTCGCCGTTGCCTGTGAATGCAAATATGCGGCTGACAACTCTGTCCAGGAAATATCGATCGTGAGATACAGTGATGACTATTCCCTGAAAACTGTCTAGATAATCTTCGAGTATCTGCAATGTGGCAATATCCAAATCATTGGTAGGCTCATCGAGAATCAGGACATTGGGAGCTTCCATAAGTACACGTAAAAGATTTAGTCGTCTCTTTTCTCCGCCGGATAGCTTGGCGATAGGACTGTATTGCTGCTCGGGAGTAAACAGGAAGCGTTCAAGCATATTTGAAGCGGATACCATTCCATCGGTTGTCATTACATTTTCGGCAGTGTTTTTGATATAGTCAATTACTCTGAGCTTGGGGTCCATATAGGCGATGCCGGCTGAAGGATCGTTGGCAATCTCCTGAGTGTAATAGCCGAGTTTTACGGTTTGACCGATGATAATTTCACCGCTGTCGGGTTTTATTTCACCTACTATCATTTTCATGAGTGTGGTCTTGCCTGAACCGTTCGGACCAATGAAACCGATTCTGTCATTTTTCAAAAAACGATAGGTAAAGTTATTGAGAAGACACAGTTCTCCGTATTTCTTTGTGATGTCGATAAGTTCAACTGTTGTTTTGCCCATTCTTGTGGTAACGGAACTCATTTCCACATGACTGTCAAATACGGGCGAATCCATATCACGTAACGCTTCATATCGCTGAATGTGTGCTTTTTGTTTTGTGGAACGGGCACGTGCACCGCGCTGAATCCAAGCCAGATCTTTCCTGAGTATGGACTGACGCTTTCTTTCGGCGGCGAGCATATATTCTTCACGTTCTACTTTCAATTCGAGGAATTTGGAATATCCGCCCATATAGGAATACAGTTTTCCCTTGTCGAGCTCTACAATTCTGTTGCAAACACTGTCGAGGAAGTATCTGTCGTGAGTGATAAGTACTAAAGTACCGCGATAATTGCGCAGCTTTTCCTCAAGAAAAGTTGACATCTCGGAATCGAGATGGTTGGTGGGCTCATCCAAAAGAAGTATATCTGAAGTAGCTATGATTGTACCTACAAGTGCCAAGCGTTTTCTCTGTCCGCCGGAAAGTTGTCCGCACTTTTTCTCAAAATCGGTGAGGCCCAACTTGGTCATCAGAGATTTGGCATCGCTTTCCAAGGCATAATCGCTGTAAGCACTGTCATCGGAGTGAGTGCCTGTATTGCCCCATGAAGCAGCCATTCTCAGGACTCCTTCCAACATCGTTTCTTCAGGAAGAAATTCCGGGTTTTGCGGAAGATATCTTACTACAAGGTTGCTGCCCATGGTAACTGTTCCGTTGTCCGGTTCCTCGAGGTTGGCAATAATCTTTAGCAATGTTGATTTACCGGTACCGTTGATTCCGATAATTCCGACTTTTTCTCCTTCATGCAGATAGAAGGAAGTATCATCAAATACAAGCCTTCCGGTAAATGATTTTGTTAAATGTTCGATAGATAAAATGTTTGTGTTTTCCATAAGTCAAATTATAAGGCACGATTGGGATATTATCAAATGAACATTGACTGTAACGAGCGTTGAACCATGACGATTATTCGCATACATTTTCACGAACGGTCGATATTTGGCACGAATGGTATTGAATTCTTTGTGAATTGATGATAAAGTTTCATCAGCAGATATTGCTTTAGGGTTTTTTCTATACGGATAATTCATCCGGTTTTCAATGTGATTATTACAGTCTGAATATTGATGGGTCAGAGATAAAGATGAACAATTATCTTTTTTGTTTTTCTTGTTTTTTTTGCTTGTTTTTTTGATTTTGAGGGAAATAAAAATCATTTAATGTCTGATATTATATTGTTGTAAAAAGGTAGTACATGATTGTACAAAATATGTTTGACAAAATCGAACAAATGTTTTATTGTAAAATACATGAAGACAAACATTTGTTCTCAGAGAAGGAGAATCAGTAATGGAAATGGATGAGAAGAAAAAGGCACTTGAAGCCGCACTCAGTCAGATTGAAAAGCAGTATGGTAAAGGAACCGTAATGAGACTTGGTGATCCCAAGGCTCAGATGAATGTGGAGACTATTCCCACAGGTTCTATCAGCCTTGATATAGCACTTGGCCTTGGAGGTATTCCCAAGGGACGTATTGTAGAGATTTACGGACCTGAATCTTCAGGTAAGACAACAGTTACACTTCATATGATTGCAGAGGTACAGAAGAGAGGCGGAATTGCCGGGTTTATCGATGCAGAGCACGCACTTGATCCTGTATATGCAAAAAATATTGGTGTAGATATTGATAATCTTTATATTTCACAGCCCGATAACGGAGAGCAGGCTCTTGAGATTGCAGAGACAATGGTTCGTTCCGGTGCAATTGACATAGTAGTAGTAGACTCTGTTGCAGCACTTGTACCCAAGGCGGAGATTGACGGAGATATGGGCGACTCGCATGTGGGTCTCCAGGCAAGACTTATGAGCCAGGCGCTCAGAAAGCTTACCGCTATTATCAGTAAGTCAAACTGTGTTGTTGTATTTATCAATCAGCTTCGTGAAAAAGTTGGAGTTATGTTTGGTAATCCCGAGACCACTACAGGTGGTAGAGCGCTTAAGTTCTATTCATCTGTACGACTTGATGTACGTCGTATCGAGTCTATCAAGCAGGGCGGTGAGGTTATCGGTAACCGTACACGTGTAAAGATTGTAAAGAACAAGGTAGCACCTCCGTTTAAGGAAGCTGAGTTTGATATTATGTTTGGCGAAGGTATTTCTTCGTGTGGTGATATTTTGGATAAGGCCGCCGATGCCAATATTGTGGTTAAATCAGGTGCATGGTATGCATATCTTGGTGAGAAGATTGGTCAGGGTCGAGAGAATGCCAAGGCATATCTTAAGGACAACGATGATGTGAGAGCCGAGATTGAACAGAAAGTGCGTGAATATTACGGACTTGTTCAAGGATCAACAGACGTTACCGCAGTGTCTTCTGAAGATGAAGAATAGGTGATAAATCCACATAGAATTATTGGCTGTCAGATTGATAAATAGTGGTTTGGAAGGAAGACATATGGTTGTTACCGGTGTTCAACCACTCGATAAGAAAAGAAGCCGAGTATGGCTTGATGGGGAGTTCGCCTTTGTGTTGTACAAAGGCGAACTTCGTACATTTAAAATCGAGGAAGGTAAGGAGTTAACTGCAGAGAATTATAATGAAATAATGGAGGCGGTGCTTCCTAAGCGTGCAAAACTAAGGGCAATGAATCTTCTTAAGTCGCGCACATACTCAGTTAATCAACTCAAGAATAAACTTGCAGATGGTGAATATCCGGAGGAGATTATCAAAGAGGCTTTGGATTATGTTGCTTCCTATGGTTATACGGATGACAGCAGACTGAGTGAGGAGTATGTGCGTATTCATATAAAAGACAAGAGCAGGCAGCGTATTGTTCAGGATCTTATGCGTAAGGGAATATCTAAAGAAGTGATAAATGCTGCTTTTGACAGATGTGAAGAATACGGATTTGAACATAATGAGTTGGAGATGGCCAAGAAGCTGCTAGTCAAAAAAGGTTTTAACCCCGATGCTGAGTATGAAAACTCTGAGGAAAGAGCAAAGATTATGGCAAAGAATTATGCATTCCTGGCGCGTAAGGGATTTTCATCATCAATTATCCGTAGTGCCATGAATGCGCATGATTTGTTTGATTAATAGGATGATACACTAAATATAGGGGCAAGTTTACCTTGACATAAGGTATTTGAGAATATAGAATATATCTGTTGTACTATGAAAATTCTATAAGGAGGTGCTCCTGTATGACGCTACCTATTGGCGCATTCATCGGGATCATCGCTGGTGCTATAATCGTCGCTGCTGTTATTGCAGTATTGATTACGTCCAACTACCTCAAGAAATCAGCTGCCAACACTATCGGCAATGCTGAGGACAAGGCCAGAGAGATCATTGATGAAGCGGTTAAGACTGCTGAGTCTGAGAAAAGGGAAGCTTCTATTAAGGCGAAAGAGGAATCTATTCGCATTAAGAACGAGACAGATCGCGAAGTAAAAGAACGTCGCGCTGAAGTTCAGAGAAGTGAACACAGAATCCAGCAAAAAGAAGAAGCGATCGACAAGAAGACTGACGCGTTGGAGAGACGCGAACAGAGCATTTCAGCAAGAGAAGATAACCTTAACAAGATGAAGGAAGAGATTTCTAAGCTGAATGAGCAAAGAGTACAGGAACTGGAAAGAATTTCCG
>JAKSRV010000056.1 GCA_024403435.1 Lachnospiraceae bacterium | reverse complement strand
ACGAGTGAAAAACCTTTGTTCATGTTCTTTTTCATAACATAAATCTCCTTTTCCTTTTTCCTTTTTGTTTTGGGCTTATGCCCGGTTAATATTATAATCGATGTCCCTACACACCGAATACAATCATGATTTATTACAGTGAATCCAATGCCTGATACATAGTAAGCATAGGAGCCATACATGCTGCAAGGATTACACCTACTACTCCAGCAAGAACTATGATAATCATAGGTTCGAGAGCTGCCATCATAGCCTGCACTGCCATCTCCGTCTCTTCCTCGTAGTAATCAGCACATTTATCAAGCATCTCTTCTGTCTGACCGGTTTCTTCACCGATACGCACCATATGATAAACCATCGGAGGAAATAATCCTGATTCCTCAAGAGGTCTTGAAAGTGGCTGGCCGATAAGTATTTCTTCCTTAGCATGCTGCATAGCTTCCATAAAGTATACATTGGTCATTACCTTTGCAGCTATATCAACAGCTTCTACAAGAGGTATACCAGCTGCAACAAGAGTGCTCAATGTACGTGCTGCCATCGCAGCCGCACTTTTTATCACCAACACCTTTACGCCAGGGAAAGATATAGCAATCTTTCCGAAGAAATGTTTTCCAGAATCAGTCTTACTAAATGTAAATATAGCAACAAACGAGCCAACAATTACCGGAACTAATATGAACCAATAATGAATAATAAAATTACTTACTGCCTGTACTGCTTTTGTAATCGCCGGCAAATCAGTTCCCAAATCCTTGAACATCTCAGCATAGCTCGGAATAACCTTTACCAACATTACAATCACTACCACAATCATTACTACTAATACTACAATAGGATAAACCATTGCTTTCTTAATGATTGCTTGTGTCTTGCCTGATTTTTCAAGCTGAATAGCCATTCGTTCAAATGCTATATCAATACTACCCGAAGCTTCACCTGCAGCAGCCATGTTCACCATGAATTCAGAGAATATCTCAGGATGTTCTCCAAATGCGGCCGAAACCGCTTCACCTTTTTCAACGCTTGTTTTTACTTCTTCAATAGTTTCCTGTAGCTTTCTATTTTCAGTAGACTCAGCCATCATCTTCAACGCATCAATCATAGTTACACCCGAACGAATCATTGATGTCATCTGTCTGCAGAATACAGACATATCTCTTGTTTTGGGCTTGCCACCAATGTTTACATTGATGCTTCTTCCAAGAGCATTCTGTTTCCCTATACTTATAGCCGTCATACCTTGACGCTTTATTTCCATCCTTACAGCATCTTCACTATCAGCCTCATAAGTATTCTTTACAACCGCGCCGGTCGAGTCGACCGCTTCATATGCATAAATAGGCACGTTTCGTGTCCTCCTATATATTAATTAGTACTATTTTATATATAGCTTTCATCGATTAGCTATCGAATGAAATTCTTGCCATCTCAGAAAATGAAGTCACACCTTCAAGTACATAATCAGTTCCGCCCATATGAAGAGTCTTCATTCCATCCTTCAATGCCTGCTCCTTGATAGCCGCAGCACCCATCTTCTTAGATATTACCCTCTTAAGTTCCTCGGTCACGACCATGATTTCATATACACCGATTCGTCCTCTATATCCGGTATTGTCACATTTGGGACATCCGACAGGTTCATATATTGTAACCTCACTGTCAGGAATAAGGTCCATCATTCTGAGTTCTTCTTCATTAGCCAATTTTGCCTGCTTGCATTCAGGGCAAAGTCTACGAACAAGTCGCTGAGCAATTACGCCGATTACAGAGTCAGCTATCAAGTATGACTCGATACCCATATCCTCAAGACGAGTAATGGTTGATGCAGATGAGTTGGTATGCAATGTAGATACTACCAAGTGTCCGGTGATAGATGCCTGTACCGCGATTCTGGCAGTCTCCTCATCTCGAATCTCACCTATCATGATGATATCAGGGTCTTGTCGGAGAATTGATCTAAGTGCAGATGCAAATGTCAATCCTGCCTTTACATTTACATGTACCTGGTTGATACCATCGATATTAGCCTCTACAGGGTCCTCAACGGTAATGATGTTAACATCTTCTTTGTTGAGTTCCGAAAGTGCTGTGTACAATGTTGTCGACTTACCGGAACCTGTAGGTCCTGTAACAAGGAGTATTCCGTTGGGATGAGCAAGTATCCAGTCAAACCTCTTCATCTCGTAAGGCTTAAGTCCGAGCTGGCTCTTCTCTCTGGTAAGTGCCATCTTAGCAGTAAGTCTCATTACGACCTTCTCGCCATATACAGTAGGAAGGATTGATACACGGATATCGTACTCTACTCGGTCAACAATCTGAGTAATACGTCCATCCTGAGGCTTACGTTTTTCGGAAATATCCATACCACCGATAATCTTAATACGAGCAATTACCGCAGGCAATACATTTATGTTATACGAACCTCTCTCGTGGCAAGCACCGTCGATTCTGTAACGCACTCTAATTCGAGATTCAAGCGGTTCCAAATGAATGTCGGAAGCTCTCTGGCGGACAGCGTTATCTATCATTTCCTTAACCATCACTACGACGGGCGAATTGCTTACGCCATTGTCCTGCTCTGTAGCATCCTTTTCGCCAAGGTTCTTTTCCTTGGCATATTCATCCAATGCACTTGATACATCTGACTGTCCATAGTTCTTATCTATCTGCATGAGAATCTCACGCTCTGTAGATACAAACACCTGAACATTCATATTGGTAATAATGGCAATATCATCTTGCGCATTGATATCAAGAGGGTCGCTCATAGCAATCTGAACATTTCCCATCGCCTCATCGATACCAAAAGGAAATACCTTAATCTTCTTGAGCTGGTCACCCTTAAACATATCAAGAAGTGTCTGATCAATCTCAACATTCGCAAGATCAATGGTGGGATATCCGAGCTGGTGGCTGAGTGCGAATACAATCGCATCTTCGCCTACGGTACCGGACTCTACAAGGTATTCACCAAGCTTCTTGCCGCCCTTGTTCTCCAGTGCTTCCTGAAGCTTCTCTTCTGTAAGAACGCCTTCAGTAACAAGAATATCACCAATTCTTAATTTCTTTCTGCGAAAATCCATTATCTACCTCTGAATTATAGTATCTTCATATTGTAAATGTATTATAACATTCCATGCGAAGTTTATAAATATTTTATTTTTACATAATATAGCTATTACTTTTGTGTATTTTGTCGTATTTTTTTACGCTTTTATTATGTATTTTTATATTCTACGCGATATATTATGCGCAATATGCATAAATATCAAATTTAATTCGCCAAATGCATTTCTTAAAAACACACTCACTAAATCATTATATACGGCACATTTCGTTATTGCAAATATTTTTTACATTTTTATAATTATTTTTCACAACATAGATTATTCAAGGTTGCTTAGAACGTTCCCTCTAGTATACAGGTTACCTTTCACATCTTTTTTTACCTGTAATATTACTTTTGTTTCCATTTTTTGCCTTCGCTCATTTTTATTTGACGCTCGTCAAATATTTTTCTTTTTTTATAGAATGTGTCACCTTTTGACGCTCGTCAAATATAAGCACAAACATTTCACAGTTATTTTTCTCCCACTATGCCTTTATAATAATCAACCACATTAACAAAAGGAATTACAACTTTGCCACTATTAAAAATATTAGCCGTAATTGACTCAATCTTCCCCCTAGCTATCCCGATAATAGCAGCCGCACCATTTACTCCAACTAATTTTTTGAATAAACCTTCATCACTTCCATCACCAGAAAGAAATGCTCCTTCCAAAGATAATTCAAGCTTAAATTTTTGTTCTTCATTTTGTTCAATTCCAACCTCAAAATCAATAGTCATCTGAGCAAAATAACCGCCTTCACTTTTCTCGAAATATGGTTCATTAATATTTAACCCAAAACTTCGTTTTGCACCTCTTTCAACATCTACTATATTATTTTGTACAGAAAGATTTTTAATTGTAGTACCTACTAATTCTATCCCTGCTGCAATCAAATTCAACTCCATTATGCGATTCCCTCCTCATCAGGAAGAAACATTACCCATTCATTCTCTTTACGCTCAATGCCAACCGTTTCTGAATCCCATCTAACAATTGTATAATCTGCCTTAATGCAGGTTTTCTCTAATCTAACAGTCAGTTCCAAATCAATCTTTTCACAGATATCATTTAATGTCTTAATCGTAAAGTTATATTCTCTACTTTCCCACTTCGAAACCATACCTTGAGATACACCCATATAATCAGCAAACTCTTTTTGGGTCATACGCATATCATTCCTGCACCTTTCAATACGCGCAGAAATCTTTGCCAATTCAACCATTGTTTTTATTTCAGTATCAGAAAATCCTTCCGAAACCCAACTCGTCTTCTTTGCATTTGCCAGTTTATCTGCAATACTCATCGCTCAATCCTCCACAAACAAGTTTAACCGTCAAGCCATTGAAGCCTCTTTTTAGCAGTACTTATAGCTCTCTGATAATCACCATCATTTTTCTCCAAGAAAGCAACAAGTAAAATAATAGCTTCCTCTTCAATCGTATAAATAATTCTAATGTTTTTCTTAGATTCGGGATGTCTAATACTATAAAGCCGATCCACTCCTATCAATTTTTCAAAATGCTGCAAATCAATTGCTTTTTCTTTTTCTTGTTCCAATACAGCTAAGTCTTCAATCAATTTCTGTTGGTACCGTTTCCATGGTGGTTCACTTTTCCATGGTTCATCAACAGCCTTGCGAAATTCCTTTTTTACATTTGAAATAGCATATGTATTATTAATCCCTGATATACATATTTTTTCTAATTCCACACTCAGTGCCCCCTCTGTTTTATATAATATTACTTATAGGTAATATTATCAAGAGAAAAAAAATAAAAGATCTCAGTATTATTTCTAATACCGAGATCTCAATTCATTACAGAATTATATTTATATCTTTCTCCTTTTCCTATAAAACAGCAATCCCAGTCCAATGCCTACGCAAATCGTTGCAACCGGCAATTTCCATCTTTGCCCCACAATCCAATCAACAATTATCTGCCATACATTTCTGCTCTCCGGCTCCGATGACATATTCACATTTATGCCTAGAGGTCCGACTGCCATTGCTGCTATCGATTCGCTCGCCTCGATCATCTCGCCATCGCCAAGCAAATTGCCTGTGCTGTAGATTGCGAATGGGGACAAATGATATGTCGTAAATCTCACATACTTCTTTCCTTCGACATTCACAGTCTCTGTATTCAATTCCTCGAGCTGTCCGTTACGATCAACTGTCAATACGGTGAGCTTGCAATCAGCATTGATACTGTCAGGAATCGGCACTGCAACAGTCAGGCCTACCTTACCCAGCTTGGTGATTGGAATACCGCTCTTGTCAGTCAATTCCATCTCAAAAACAATAGGATCAATCAGGCTTCTGTCCTTAAGTATATCTCCCGCTCTGTCCTTAGCCTTATCAAGTGTTGCATTTGAATACACTCTGTTTACCGATAGGATATATTTATCCGCAGCCGCCTCAAGATATGCTTCGATTCCGTAATTATCCGCAGACTCTGCGCCAACCACAGTCACGCCCATAGGCTTGCCGCTCAAATCAATAGTATTAGTCTCCGTCTCATAAGCCATATCTCTGAGTGCTGCATTTGACAATCTTTCCGCAGATGCCTCATGTGTAGTCTTAGGCTCACTTCCCAGATAAAACAATACGGTATCGCTGTCAAATGCATTTATACCCATCTCAATCAATGCGCTGGGTAATACAGTCTTTTCAATAGCAGTATCTTTGAAAGCTCTGTCGAGAATATACTTCACGCTACTTCCATCCAGATTGACTTCGCTCAAAGAAGTACATCCGTAAAAAGCTTCCTCACCGATTACTACGAGGCTATCAGGTATCTCCACAGACTTTATCTCTGTATGTCCTTCAAAGGCCTCAGCCGCTATGCTTCTGACTCCATCTGGAATAACTACATTCGGCCGTTCTCCCTTGTAAGCCACCAGCACTCCACCGCTGATCAGAAAATCTCCCTCATCAGCATCAGCATAAAAATGCTCCACCCATTCGGTATGTGCGAACGCATTGGCTTCAACCACCATCACTGTGTCAGGAATAGTGATTGAAGAAAGATTTTTACAATGATAAAAAGCTCCGTAGGAAATTCTCTCCAATCCGTTTGGCAGCACAATAGAACTAAGTGAACTTCTGGCATACGCAAACTGCCCTATTTCCTTAACAGTCGAAGGGAGCACTACGTAATTGATATTTGTATTACAGTAGTAAGCCTGGTCAGCTACTATTCTGTCATCAACAATGGTGTACTTTGGGATGATACTGTCATCCAGCACTCCGTCGCCGATACCGCTACCTAAACCGACACCGGAACCGTCATTTGCCCCCGAGCCACTGTCCGAACCGGAACCATCATTCGTTCCATCTCCATCCCCTATATCAGGCGGATTGCTTCCACTGTATACATTGGGGCTTGTAGAGTCCATAAAAATAACAGCCTGATTACCCACAACATGAGTACTTCCGAGAGAATCCTCTCTCTGTCCGGTCAGAGGAGAATAATCTGTCAAAGCAGATACGGTACCATCAGGATTATAGATAAAGTGTATACCTGATTCACTTGATGAGCCATCCTGGCCGTTGCCATTGCCGCTTCCATCCGCACCCGAACCATTTCCTGTCGAGCCTGATCCGTTACCGCCATCCGACGCTCCGCTTCCGTCTCCGATGTTCATATCGCCCGGGTTGAAATTATTTACATCCTCATACTCATTGAACTCGAGCTGTCTCTGATAAAATGCCTGAGCATATTTATAAGGATAAGATCCTTCCGGCGCATGTATCACCAGCCTATAGCATCCATCAAATGCAGTATCATGAATATTCATTGTCTTGTATGTGATATTGGCATCAGTCAGGCTGATGTTATCCTCAAACGCATACAGACCGATTCTTTTTACATTCTCAGGTATGTCGACAGTAGCCAGGCTCTTGCAATTTGCAAAAGCATAGTCTCCTATCTCTTCCAATCCTGCACCTATGGTGACATTAGTGATACCACTACCCCAGAACGCGTAAGACTGTATTTCTTTTACCGACTTGGGGATAACCACCGACTTAACATATACGTTGTCCTTGAATGCATCTGTAGCAATCACCTGTATTCCGTCAGGGATTACTACTGTGGAATCTTTTCCTACGTACTTAGTCAGTACCACATCCTCAAAAATAGAAAAATCGGAGGCTACGTTTGCCGCGCTAGCCTCCGATGCCGGAAGCTGCATTACGACAAGAGCACATATTAATAATATTACTCCTAACAGCTTTCGAAATTTTGTCATTAATTAGTTAGCCTTTCTGAGCTTCTTCTTATCCTTTTTCAGGAAAAGGAATACCGAACCTGCGCCAAGTCCTACAGCAAGGAAATACTTAGGGTTGATTCCGTCGCCGGTCTTGGGTGTGCTGTCAATGGTTCCGTTGCCGGTACCTGTTGTTCCGGTTCCGTTGCCTGCTGCTCCGCCTGCCAATGCAGAAGTGTCTGCATAAATTACATAAGGTGAAAAATGAGTACAGGTGAAGGTCACGCAAGCCACACCATTGATGGTTGTAAATTTAGGTGCAAGTGACTCAAGCTGATTGTTTGATACAGCTGCAGTCTTGTTGTTACCTGCATACTGAATCATAGAATCAGGAAGAGGTAAGGTAATGGTAATGCTCAATCCTGTAGTATCTGTAATCTTCTTAGATCCTGTCGAATCATAGAGACTGATATCCATAGGGAAGTATACGATATTGTCAATACTGCCGTACTGCTTGAGCAATGCCTTAAGTACTGCTTCCGATGCAGCGCTGGTCTCAGATACCTTGATTACAAAATTATCTGAAGATCCGTTTACAGTAGCTGCAACCACGCCGGTATTAGACAATCCGTTTTTATCAATAACAACTGTTGATACATTTCCGGTAGGCTTTGTGGTAGTACCGTTGCCGTTATTGTTACCTCCGGTTGTATTGCCGCCTGTAGAGTTGTTTCCGCCGGTGCTTCCGGATCCGGGTGTCTTAGCCACGTAATTGGCTGTTACAGTTACGTTCTCCGCCGGCATGTTAAGTACCGTAGCTGATACAGTCTTGGATGCCAATGTTGCTTTATCGGAGCTTACGGTCCAGCTTCCGAACTCAAGTCCGTCCGCAGGATCGTTTGCAACAATGATTGCCTGTGAGCCAACAGCGTATGTTCCCGATCCGCTACCGTTCACAACAGTAAGTGTGTATGTAGCAGCATTGGTACCGCCATTGTTATTATTGTTACCGCCGGGATTATTATTGCCGCCCGGAGTCGTAGTAGTATCGGTCTGATAAAGAGCAGTTACGCTCATATCTTCTGTTACGTTTGTAGGGTTGGGTGACCAACCGGTGAACTTATAGCCTGCCTTGTAAGGTCCGCTCACACCGGATGCATCCGAACCGCTTGCAACCAATGAGCTGGTATACAGATCACCGTCAACAAAGTATTTTACGGTAAAGTATCCTTCAATACCCGATGCCGAGTTCTTGGTAAAATATCCGGTTGCGTACATATCGCAGGTTACATTGGTAAGATCTGTATATCCGTTTGATGACCATCCGTTCCAGCCTGAGAAAATATAGCCGGTAACTGTAGGTTCCTTAACCAACTGAGTAGCATCTTTTCCTGCCGCTACTGCTATAGTCTGATAATCAACAGTCTTGCTTGTGGTAGGATCTACGTATGTAAATACAACAGTATATCCGGTCTTATATACGGCATATACATCAGTATCCTTGGTGATATTGGTATATGCAGGTGACCAGTAATCAAAGGTGAATCCCGAAATAGTCGGAGCCTTGGGAGCTGTTGCATCTCCACCGTCAGCCACAAACTGCGAATCAATCAAAATAGGTGTGCTGTGTGAAGGATCGTTTCCTTCATCATAATAGTAAAAGCTTACCTTATTTTTACCGTAGCCTTCCTCAGGAGTTACATAACTCGCGGTAAAGATTGTATCTTCCCATATTTCCTGAAGAGTTGAATCAGTACTTGAATCCCAGTTACCGAATACATATCCGTCCTTGCCTGCAGGAGTAGGAATATAATAAGGATCAACTGCTTTTCCATCCTCTACAGATACAGTGATTACAGTCTCATTCTTCTGTGAATCGCTGTTCCAATCTCTGAAAGTTACTGTCCAGTAAACTGTTTCTCTGACAGTTTCAACATTGAAGTTGTACATGGTCGCATATCTGTAAAGTACACTTCCGTCGGGACAATAAATTGTTACATGCTTGTTGTTTCCTGTGTTGGTGTTGCTTGTAACAGCTGCGCCATCAGCATTGTGTGCCTCAGACTTGCTTCCTCCGGGAGTAAGTATTCCGTCTGTGGCAACAGAGCTTATAAGACTTACATTACCCTCTCCGCTGATTTCATCCACGGTACTTCCTTCAAATGCCAAATCATCGATAACCACATATGCTGCGGTCTGAGCAGAAGGAAGAATTATCGATCTGATCATATCGGTATTAGCAAAGCATCTTGTAGGAATCTCCATTACCTTACTGTCATAGAGACTGATTGATTTTACATGAGTGTTCATAAAGCACTCATCTTCAAGCTTGTTTACTGTAGCAAGCTCAGGTGCATCAACCTTACTGGTTCTACCCTCGAGGAGTTCCACCACAGAAGTCTTCACTCCATTGTTTACACCATACACGATTGAAATATCACAGGTGTAATTCTCACTGTTGGGAAGCTGCACATCATCAAGCACTTCACATCCTGCCCAAGGTCTGACACCCATCTTGTCAATCTCGCCCGCAAAAATTACAGATTCAAGATTTGTACAATCATTGAAAGCATGTGAGCCAAGTGTTCCGATATTGTTTGAATCATAGAATGTTGTCAGTGAGCTGTCACTGTCAAAGCAATTCTCTCCGATATCATTAATCGCACCGTAAATCATTACCTGTGCGAGTTTTTTATCATTTGCAAAGCACTGCTGTCCTACTGTGCCAACATTTGCAAGAAGTGTCACGGATTCAAGATTGGGATTGTTGCTAACCGCATAATTTCCAAGCTTGTTCAAATCATTCTCAACCGTGAACTGCTTCAGTTTGGTACAATTTGCAAATCCATAATCATCTACGGTTTTAATCATCGGATAATTTGCATTACCACCGATGAGAACCTTGCCAAGCTGTGAGCAACCGTAGAAGTCACTCTTGGTAGCATCGGGATTACCTGCGCTGTCCTTACCAACCTCGATTCTCTTAATACCGTAAAGCTCTAGATCCATTGTAGTGCTGAGCCCCTTGGTCAAGTCATAGAACAAACCGTCCTGAATTGCATCGATTCCGCAAGGAATAGTAAGCTTAGCTGCCGCATCGGTAAATGTCTGTGCATCTTCTGTAAGCTCCACTCCGGCAGCCTTATCCTGAATAGCCTTCTTGGCTGCAAGCTTGTACTCCTCGCTCAGGTATTCTGCATTCGAATAATTAGAAAGAGTAAGTGCAGTCGGGAAGTCTACCAGTTCGTTGTAGCCTTCATGTGTGGTGCTGTCAGTCATCTTATACTTAACAGTCAGCATTGTAGGCCATCCGCTGTAATATGTGATAAACGAAGTAGCCTGATTACCGTTGTTGTAACGGCCGTCATAGCTCATTGCATATTCATAGGAAGAAACACCTGCGCCGATGGTTCCGACAAATCCAAGCTGTACCTTAGGTCTATTGTCAGATCCGGTCATTGAATTTGCTGCAAAAAGCTCGATATTCTTATCATTTGAAGAGTCTCCGTCAAAGTCTGAATCCTTGCCGGAATAGTTGGTACAATTGTGGCTGTGTATATTTACATTCTGAGTAGCAAATGCGTTTTCTCCGATTGTCACATCATCAGTATTGAAATATACATATTTTACATTATGGCAACCCATGAATGCGCCGGTACCAATTTCTTCAATTGTTGACGAAATTGTAACCTCAACAAGTGAGCACTGATCCTGGAATGCATAGTCACCGATTTTTTCAATATGATAAGGTCCGATATAATCGGGGAAAGTAAGGCTTGTGGCCGAACCGGTAAATCTGGTATCAGTCAAAATATTTGCACTGTTTACCTGATATGTTACGGTAGGCTGTTCACTTGCGGAAGCAAGTCCTCTCTCCTTCTTGGTAAGCTCATATACATCCTGATTGGGGTACTTGTATGAGACTTCATTTTCACGGCAGGTTGTATGAAGGATACCCGAGCTGGGTGATTCGATATAGAACTTATCCTTAACTTCTGTTCCTTCAGCCTGATCAACCTTGAACTCTTCCCAACTGTAATCACAGGTGGTTGAATCTACAATGTTGAAGCCTGTATTTTTAGCCTCGATATATCTGAGTGACTGGCAGCCTTCAAATGTAGAAAGCTCTACTGTCTGTGAAAAGCTCTGAGGGAATGAAAGTGAATCCAACGCCCAACAATCAATGAATGCATATACACCGATATTGGTGAGCGATCCGTTACTGCTTCCTGATGCTCCGAGGTCGATGGAAGTCATATTCCAACATCCCTTGAAAGCACCGTCACCGATTGTGGTAACCGATGTAGGCAGTACAAAGCTCTGAAGTGCCTGGCAATTCTTGAAGCAATAAGCTCCGATAGTAGTAAGATTACATGCTACGGGAATATTAACCACCTTCATGTTACGGCAGTTGTCAAACGCATGGTTGCCCATGGTATTGAGTCCGTTACCGGTACTGATACTGGTCATATTGGTACATCCGTAGAATGCATAATCACCGATACCCGAAAGGTTATTACCTATATTAAGATTAGTAATATATGAGTTGCCGGAGAATATACCCTTCTCCACGCCGTTGGTCTCGTTGATTGCTCCACCGATTTTCCAACCATTGCTGTTGTCGGAAACCAGATACTGTTTTCCGATTGCGGTAACGGTTGCTCCGGAAATTCTTCCGTATGAAGCATCATTTACATCCGCAACCTGAGGAATCAAATTGTTGTTTGCCGTTCCGTCGGTGTGAGCATTCGCCTTACGAGTACCGTTAGGTCTGTAGTTCTCAGTCTCGTAATAATATACGGTACCGTTTATCCATGTAGCATATGTCGCATAATAGCAAGGAAGATAATTGTGATAAACATCGAGGTAAACAGGCTCTACTTTATAGTCTGTATTCTCCGCTCCGTTCGCATCATTATCTCTGTAAAGCGCAAGATCATCTGCGTTGAGTTCCACAGAATAAACACTTGAGAACGCGTTTGCAGCTGCATCCCACAGATAAATTCTGTACAACGGCTTATTATTGGAATCTGTCTTGGCAGCTCCGTTGGGCTCTACATAATAGTAAAGCGAAGTATTTGCTGAAATGGTTACCTCAGACTCATAGAAAAGGAAGTTACCACTCTTACCTACAGCACAGAAGCCTGAAGATGAACCGTCGTTATCGTTAAAATTGAGGTATGCATCCACACTGTCGGGAATGGTAAGTGTTCCTCCCGCAAGTGAACCCTGGTGACCGTATCCAAGAATAATGGCAGTCTTGGTACCACCACCGGTCTGCTTACCTGTACTGTCTACATAAGCGAACTGGAAATCTCCGTCACCGGTAGAATATACGGTTGTATTCGGAATACCCGCAGTCACACCCGGATCACACTCCGGTATATTGGCACCATCCGAATAGAATGAAAGTGCTGTGGCTGTAGACTGGAAATTCATACTGAGTCCGGTATAGCTTGACACACCATATACTTCGTTATGAAATGCAGTGTTATTATCCGCGGTACTCGCAGTCTCATATCCCTGATAATAAGGAGCATCAACAGTATGAGTAAAGCTATATGTTCCGTCATCGGCAACTATAACATTCGCACTTGCCTGACCTCCACCATAGCTTCCTGTTGGTATCGCAGCCACTGCAATCGCAGATGCCATAAGTACACCACTCGCTGCTCTGCGAATAATTCTGGGCTTTATTCTTCTGCGCTTTCCGTTTCCGCTTTGTCTTGTTGTATTATTTGCCATTTTATATTCCTCATTAAGACACGATAGTCTACCGTTTTGTTTATCGGCATTTATCCGCTAAAAGTAAAGGGGGATATCTGTTAACCTTTTTTTGTTAATTATTCTTTTTTGCTAATTAACCTTTTTTGCGACGACAACGAATCGTCCGTTCTCTTCCTGATAATCACAGGTCGACAACGTAAGCAATCTGTCACCGTACGCAGCGGTCACGCCTGTATCGTACAACGACATTTCCGCCATCTCATTCATGTATGAATCAAACTCAATCTCACTGTACGCATCATAGAATTGATAGTACTTAAACACTATCTCCGTCTCTTCGTATACATGTGATCTGAATACATACATAACCTGATATGTACCACGCTCATATATGGTATCGAAGGTTATATATTTATGTTTTTTGTAGTAATTCTCATCTTCGTACTTAACCAGATTGCCGAACATTTTACCGCTCTGCATATGATGTCCGTACAATATCAGATTGGTGCTGGGCTTGAGCACATCACAATTGCAATCCATAAAAATGGTACCGTTGCGATCGTAATTCTGATACAAATCGTGGGTCAGATAATATTCGTTATCAACCGTCTGCGCAACAGGATAATCAATGCTTGTTCCCTCGATGGTAAGCCAACCGATGAGCTTCGAATTAATATTAAGCATCTCCTGAAACTCAGGAAGAATATCAAGCGTCTCGTTATTTGTTTCAGTGTAGTGAATAACAATTTCATCATCTGTGGCCACACCGTCCTGTACTCTGCTGTTTCCTCGTTCTTTATCAGCCTTATCTCTCAGCTGATACAGCGAACTGTCCTTGGAAAATATTGTTGAGTTGGTCACAGCCAGGAAAATGAATACCGCTATACTTAAGACACCAATTCCAACACTCAATATAAGAATCACTCTTCTGCGTATATCTCTGTGCTTCAGAATCTTACGTGCCTCTGCTTCAATCTCGGCATCTGTAAGCTCTGATTCATCATCA
>JAKSRV010000055.1 GCA_024403435.1 Lachnospiraceae bacterium | reverse complement strand
CTCAGCATTTGCATTTTACAAATACATGCATATAGTTCCTTCAGACAGCTTAAATCCGTTCTTTTCATAAAACTTTGAAGCAGGAGCATACTCGCTGGTATATAGCACCACTCCCGCAAGTCCGTTTTCATCACTGTACTCTTTTATTGCATTCAAAAGTTTTTTACCGATTCCCTGCCCCTGTCTTTCGGGCAACACTGCCATCTCATTTATATAAATCTCTTCTTTGCTTCCGGATATCTTACGGAGTGCAAAAACACATCCTAATATTTCACCATTCTCCTCACAGACATACCCTACGAATTTCTTCTGCTCATAAAAATCCTTCAGGTACTCTGTCGCATTTTCGTCATTCCAATCAATCCCCCAGTACTCAATAGGGAATGCCTTAGCATAAATACTTCCACACTTGGTTAAATCTTCAAAATCTATTGTTCTAATCATTTCAATCCACCTCGACAAATCTTTTCTTCATACAACAAATTAATAAAATTCCTTAACTCAGGCATTAATAAAATTACATGCACCAATTACAATCAGTATATACAAACATAAAAAACTTTTCAAAAAAATTTTCAAGTTTCTGTTGACAGTTCGTGCAATATTAGATAGAATAACAAAGTCGGTTTTGAGCGACAAATGTGTCCGTAGCTCAGCTGGATAGAGCAACGGCCTTCTAAGCCGTGGGTCGGGGGTTCGAATCCCTTCGGGCACATTCACCGAAAGGTGCTCATATGGTGGGTATAGCACAGTTGGTTAGCGCGTCAGATTGTGGTTCTGAAGGTCGAGGGTTCGAATCCCTCTACCCACCCGCATATTAATATATTGAACGCCGATTACAGGTCGCCGGGCCTTTCCTAGGGCTATCGCCAAGCGGTAAGGCACAGCACTTTGACTGCTGCATTTCGGCGGTTCGAATCCGCCTAGCCCTGTTTTTTATGGGACACTAGCTCAGTCGGTAGAGCACTTGACTTTTAATCAAGTTGTCACGGGTTCGATTCCCGTGTGTCTCACGTAAATTCACCCCTGATTATTTCAGGGGTTTTTTGTTGTCTTTTATGACATCTATGAATTGCGATTTTCAACTTACAGAACAAAACATCTTCCTAAGAACAATACGTCCTCCCAAACCAAGTATAATCTATTTGTTCAGAAATAAATTGAGGCGACTGCGAATTCTCTCGCGCCGCCCCAATAGAATTATTACATATATGTATCCTGAAGTTTCAATATCTTAAGCATATTCTTAAGTCCCTCTGCCGAAGTAACCTCTCCGTTGCGGATGTCTTTTTTCAATATCTCCACACATACTTCTTCGCCCGAGGTGATTGCGAAACAGTTTTTGTCGAATATCGCATCTGCCTTATCCAATCCCAAGGTCACAAAAGGAGCAAATCTGTCTGACTTAAGTTTTATAATATATCTCTCCTCTTCCTCAGCCACATCTGCACTGATGCTTGTGTTCTCGAGGTTCATATACTTCCAAGGAACCATTACCTCTGTCTGTACCAACTGAGTTGTAGTACCGTCAGATCTTGTAAAGCTATATACTGCCTCAATGAATATATCTCTTCTTATATCTGCAAAATCAGAATAATCCTGTTCATCGATCAAAGCTGATGAATAAGGTGCCACGTTCACCTCAGCAACAGTCTCACGAAGCACTGAGAAATCATTCTTTTTAACAGATAGCTTCACACTAACCTTGATTTCCTCGGCAGACTCATTCTCAGCCCAGGCCTGTACACCTCCAAAGCCTGATTTTTCTTCCTTGGTCTTAAGAAGGCTTCCGGTCACAGGTGCAAAGAACTCCTTTGACATATAATGAAGTGCTTTCCAACGTCCAAAATAATCTATGCTTGACCATGATGCAACAGGCCAGTTGTCATTAAGCTGCCAATAAATAGCGCCCATGCAGCGACCTCTGTTTCTTCTCCAGTGCTCAGCTCCGGCCTTGATAGCTATACCCTGCAGGATCTGAGTGGTATAAAGCAAAGTCTCAAAATCCTTGGGATATCTAAAGTTTTCAGAAATGTAATAAAGCATCTTACCGTTGGCAGAATCATTTTTCTGATGGCTCTCCATTACAGGTGAGAATATATTTCTGTCTTCGGGAAGAGTATATGTCTCTACGGTCTTGAGTTCGGGGAATGACTGGAATCCAAACTCCGAACAGTATCTGAAATAATGCTTCAAATAATCAGTAAAAGGCTTCTGCCCGTGCCATACTTCCCAATAATGAGTATCACCCCTGTTCTCATCGCCCGGATTGTCAAAACATCCTCCTGACGAGGGCGAAGAAGGCCAGTACATTGTCTCGGGATTTTCCTGCTTAATAATATTGGGGATTATCTCCTCAAACATCTTGATATAATCAGCCTTCAGATGTGCGGAATGGGTATTGCTCCATCCCCAATCAACCCACGCCGATTCCATCTCATTATTACCACACCATACTCCCAATGACGCATGATGACGAAGTCTTCTGATATTATCTATAGTCTCTGCTATGATGTTTTCTCTGAACGAATCATTTAACTCAAATATGTTGCAGGCATACATAAAATCCTGCCATACAACCAATCCGTATTTGTCGCACAGATCATAAAAATCCTCTGAAGGATAATATCCGCCGCCCCATACACGAATACAATTATGATGAGCTCTTGCCGCAGAAGATACCAAATACTCTATACGCTCGCGATTAATTCTTGAATAAATGCAGTCCTCGGGAATATAGTCAGCACCCATTGAAAACAGCTTTTGACCGTTTACACACATAGCGTACTCTCTTCCCCACTCATCCTTCTCCTGCGATACGGTAATGGTACGAAGTCCTATAGTCATATGCCCGGTCTGAAGAGGCTCTATCTTGTTAATTTGTGTAGCGGTAGCTCCACCACCTGCAAGCATTCCTACCGGCTTGAGTGATATGTCGATATCATACAGATTCTGCTCACCCTGATCGTTGGGCCACCAAAGCTTAGGTTCTTCAATATCAAACGTAACCGTCAGCCCTTCATCACCGATATTTACCAATACCGATCTGGTCTGAGCCTGAGTAGCAAATACACGTTTCAAGCCTACCCAAGCATGCTGAACCGTAGTAGAAAGCTTGTATCTTTTGTCAGCCACTCTATCAAATATAACCTGTACCGTCAGACTTACTTTTCCATCCTCATGTTTCTGAACAGTCTTTACATCCTCTATACGAATATCTGAATATCCCTCCATGCGTATATCTCTCCAGATACCGCAATCCGGAAGCTGTGCACCCCAATCCCATCCAAACATAGAATGAGCCTTACGGATATACTGATCTCCCGCAATTCCTCCTGCTGGGATAATACTGATTTCTTTGCCCTCTTCCGGCTGATACTCAGAAATGTATTTAAGTGGTCCGACAAAATCTACTCTTATGCTATTGTCACCGACCTTAAGCAACTCCTTTACCGACATGCGATAAGTTCTGTGCATATTTTCAACATGTGCAAGCTTCTCATCATTGATATAAATATCCGCAACGGTATCTATACCTTCACATACCAGGTCAATGCTCTCCTGCTCCATAAATGCTTCATCGACTTCAAAGCATCTGAAGAAAGAGTAATCATTTATAAAAAGATCTCGCGCAGCATATTCGTTTTCTCTGTAATAAGGATCTTCAATGGCACCGGCATCAACCAATCCCGAAAGTACAGATCCCGGAATCACTACAGGATATACAGGTGTCTCTGTATTACTAATCTGTCTAAAAGACCAATTTCCGTTAAGTTCAAGTATTTTCATCAAGTATTCTCCATAAATTACCGACTTATAACATAATTTCACAAAGTCATCTATTATATAGCTGAAATTTTATTCTACCTCACACTACAATTCAATAATAATATTTCACGAAATACTTGTTCAATTATTTTCCTTGACACATACAGGTGTTGACGACTATAATGCCTATTGTTGCTGTTATATCGGGGTGTGGCTCAGCTTGGCTAGAGCACCTGGTTTGGGACCAGGGGGTCGCAGGTTCGAATCCTGTCACCCCGACACTAAAAAACTCAGTAAATTCAAGCATTTTCGCTGATTTACTGAGTTTTTTGTTGTCATGTTTCTATAGTATTTTCAAGTTTCTATTGATTCGTTGTGTTATTTGAGATTTATTGTTTTCTTATAATCTATATCTTCCTGTATTCATCATCTCCTTATCTCTTTATCATCATTTTCATAAATCACTACTTCTTCAGTGTATTTTCTTGACATATCATGCAGCTTCTTTCTGTTCTCTACACTTTCAAATACAATCGAAAAATCATAATCCTCCGGATACAATTCCTTCGCCGCAACAACCAGCTTTATTCTCTTGTGATTAATCCATATTTTCTTGTTTTGAAGTTGAACTCTCAGCACACCTTTTTCGTTTATAGGCTCGCATACTATACCAATCTTTTTATCAGGATAGACCATTACACTGTCTCCGATATTATATTTTTCAGAAAGATAAGAAGTACTGTTAGCAGTCTTGCGTTTAGTCAGCTTAGGTGAACTTACCTTTTCAACCCGCGTATCTTCTTTCTTAAAATCATATCTCTCTACAGCCGAAGCTCCGTATGCTGCTTCGATAGCTACCTTTAGCATTGAATTAGGCATTCCCAATCTATCTGCGATATAAAATGCGCAGCTTTCTCCAGCTTCTCCTATTACCATCTGATAAGTGGGCGCCAATGACTCCTTATCAAAAGTCATCCTGGCATTAACAATATGCTCTGTTTTTGCAGCATACTCCTTAACCTCAGGATAGTGAGTAGTTACAAGAAACAACGCTCCGCTCTTTCTTAACTCTTCCAAAATAGCTATAGCAATACCCATGCCTTCAGTCGGATCGGTACCTGAGCCAAGCTCATCCATAATTACAAAGCTGTTGCTATTTACCTCTTTCAAAACTGAGAGAACATTCGTAATATGTGCAGAAAAAGTTGAAAGATTTTCGGAAATATTCTGACCATCTCCTATGTCACACAAATACGATGAGTTCATACATATATCCGCATCACCGCATGTAACATGTAATCCACACTGAGCCATCATACTGTTTAACATTACAGTTTTAATTGCTACCGTCTTTCCTCCGGTGTTGGGTCCGGTGATAACTATGCCCTGTGTCTCTCCTCCCAACTCAAACTGTAACGGCACCGCAATATCTTTATCCATAAGCGGATGCCATCCGTTTGTCAGCCTGATTCTTCTCTCGGTATTTATCGCAGGTTCAGAAGCTTTCATATCCAGGCTGAGCTTTCCTTTAGAAAATATAAAATCCAGTTTCTCCATCATTTTTATATTCTCAAATACCTCTTCGGATACATCCGCTACCATGCTGCTGAGAGTGTACAAAATACGAAAAACCTCATTTTCCTCATCTATTTTCAGAAGCTGAAGCTCCTCATACATTTTAGCTGCTCCTGCAGGCTCTATAAAAATGGTGGTACCTGTTCCGGATTTATCAATAACTGTTCCGGGTATTTTTAACTTGTATTCCTTTTTTACCGGTACGCAGATTCTTCCGTTTTTTACTGTGCAAAAATTATCAGCCATATATGCCTTATTGTTCCTAAGCACAGTCTCAGCCTTAAGCTTCATCTGCTCCTCACATTTTGTAATCTGAAACCTTAACTGTTGAAGCTCCTTAGATGCATAATCGTCCACTTCCCCGTTTCTGATCTGCCTTCCGATTTCCTCACATAACTCCTCGTTTTCACTAATATTTTCATCATAATAAGAAACCGAGTTGTTATATACCTTACCTCGAGACAGATACTCTTTTAGTCTTCTGAAAGCTACCAAAAGAGTTCGCACACGTTCAAGCTTATATGGACTGAGCGCTTCTCCTTTATTCGCAGCATCTATTATTTCTTTTATCTCGGACACATTCTGAAGCGGTGGTGTTCCACACTTTTCGAGCAGCTCTTTTGCATCAGTCGTCTCGCGCAGAGCTCTTCTTAAATCGATCTCAGAATAATAAATCCCTGTCGAATCTATTGTTTCCTTGGCCCATTCGGTAACTGCCAGGCCTTTCCATTTTTCTTTTACCAAATTGAATTCTATCTGCTTTTCTATATTCATGTCTTTAATCCTCCAAAATCGAGCAACAAAAACTGCTACCCGAACAATAAAAAAGACCATAATATCCCTTACCTTAGGATATTATGGTCTGTCACATAATCAAATTTACACACGCATGTATAAATCTCAAAAAATTAGCATGACCGTACAGTCATGCTTGTAATCATGCAATATCTAAATCAATACCACAATATGAAGCAATTGTAAGGTGAATCTTTGGCAACACTCGCCAAAAAAGGGCAGACTATTCCTGTCGTCATCAGGCATAAATTCAGCCCTGCATTTTCAATTATGCATTTTTCTCCATTACAATTAACATAAAATCTCCGTGGTTTTAATATATTGCCATTATATGAAACTAAATTATGTATGTCAAGGCAATTGTTATACTCCTACTATTCCGCAAAATCTCTTGTAATATTTTTCATCCACTTGTTTTTTCTGAAGTGATTGATTACAACAGGCATCTTATAATACTCGTCCAAAGTCATTACAAGATAAACAATAATCGGCGGAAGCTTAAGTAAATATGCCGCACCTGCCATAAGCGGTATCGCTACAAGCCACATGAAAACCGCATCCATGATCATTCCGAACTTAGAATCTCCGCCACCTCTGAAGCATCCGCAAATCAAACAGGTATTGATACCTTCACCGACAAGGCGCCAGGTAGTCATTATCATCAGACTTCCAAGATAAGAAACTGCAGTCTCCGTCATCTTATCGCTGTAATACATCATCATAAACGGTCTGATCGCCATTATTATTCCGCAACCGATGAGGCTTACCACTATAGTGATATAAAGCATTCTCTTACCGTATATCTTGGCGTTTTCGATATTACTCTGACCCAGCTCCTGACTGACAATAATTGTTGTAGCATTTGCAAATCCACGGCAGGCAATCGCTCCGATATTTACTACCATTACTGCAACCGCATTAGCCGCAACCATATCATCACCTATGTGTCCGAGAATAATCGCAAATACAGATGAAGCCAATCCCCATATCAGATCGTTTGCAACAGAAGGTACACTCAGTTTCATGAAGTCACCGAAGAGCACACCGACATTAGCAAACAAATACTTAATTCTGATTTTGAGTTCACAGAACCAGGTCGAATATATGATACAAATCAGCACCTCGACAACTCGTGCAATTACGGTTCCGAGTGCAACTCCCGTCACTCCCAACTTGGGCAGTCCGAACAATCCAAATATAAATGTGGCATTGAAAAATACATTAACAGCCAGTGACACAACATATGTCACAGACGGAATCACTACCTTGCCGATGCTTCGAAGTGAGCTCATGTATACCTGTGATATACCCATAAAAATGTATGAGAAAGAAATCACCTTAAGGTACGTCACACCTGCTTCTATAGTATCCGGTGAATCTGAAAACAGCTTCATTACAGGTTCAGCGAAAAAGAATGAAATCACAAAGGAAACAATTGAAATAATAATCGCCAGTCTGAGTGCGAGTCCGGTTATCTTCTCTGTTGTCTTCAAGTCTCCCTTGCCGTAATACTGTCCGCACAACACGGATGTACCGGTCGCCATTCCATAGAAAAAGCAAAAAAGTACAAACGTAAACTGATTGGCAAGTGAGGATGCGGACATAGCCGTCTGACTGACATTTCCCAACATCGTGGTATCAGCAACATTTACAAGTGTACTGATTAGGTTCTGTATCATGATCGGGAAAGCCAATTTGATTGCCAAATTGATAAATTCTTTTTTATTCAATACAACTGCCGTATTTACTGTTTTCTCCATACTAACATTTTCCATACTTTTATTCCTAACTGCCCAACGCTTTCCTTACTCGATTATAGCAGATTCTATTCTATGACATCATCGTACAAATAATATACAAAATTATTTCATCATATTATCAGAAAATAACAAAAAGCAAACCTCGTACACGGATGTACGAGGCAATGATTTACCTAACCAATATTTAGAGATATGCAATCGTAAAATGAACTTCCTCAAATCTGTCGATTTCCATAATTATATAAGAAGGCCTTCTGCCCTCCTGTCTCGGATATGACAACGAACCCGGATTTACAATAATTACTCCATCCTCATGACGTATCTCGGGTTTGTGAGTGTGACCATACATTGCGATGTCAACTCCACGATGCCTTGCCTCATCAGCCAGCATCTCAGAACCCATAGATACATGATAATGATGTCCATGTGTTGCAAAACATTTATACTTGCCCACATTAAACTCAAGCTCCTTGGGAAGTGACGAGAAGAAATCATTATTGCCGCTGACGATATGAACGGGACATCCCGCCGCCTCAGTCAATGCATATTCAGATCCTTCCACATCTCCACAGTGAACTACCATATCGGGCTTATGCATTTCTACGACTTTGAAATAATTGGCATTACTTCTGTGCGTATCACTTACAATCAGTACCTTCATATTTTTCAAGTTCTCCCCTCATCAGACGAAGTGCCTTACCACGGTGACTAATCTTGTTCTTTTCTTCTTCGGGAATTTCTGCTGTGGTGCAACCAAGCTCGGGAACATAAAAAATAGGATCGAATCCAAAGCCGTGCTCACCTTTTTCTTCAAAATCAATCTGACCTTCGATAGTGGCTCTGACAACCTTCTCGGTTCCGTCAGGGAATACAGCACCAATAGCGCATACAAATCTCGCGCTTCTGTCTGCACCTTCCACGCCCTCGAGTCTACGGATAATATCTGCATTCTTGATGCTGTAAGGAGTATCTTCTCCCAGATATCTTGCAGAATAAATACCGGGCTCTTTATTTAGTGCATCTACCTCAAGTCCTGAGTCATCTGCCAAAATCAATGCATCGGGAATAAGTGCTGCCACAGCTCTTGCTTTGATAAGCGCATTCTCTTCAAAGCTGGTTCCGTCCTCAACAATATCAGGATTAACTCCGGCTTCTTTCATTGAGAGGATTTCATATCCGGTGTTCTCCATAATCTGACGGATTTCACGCATCTTTCCCATATTGCCGGTGGCAAATATCATCTTCTTCATTGTACTATTCCTCTTTCATTTCATTGATTCCGTTTAATATACCGATAGCCAAAGCTTTACGATAGCTATCCTTCTGTAACAATGCCCACTCGTCACTGTTACTGCTAAAACCTATATTCACTCCGGCTGCAGGCTGCTTTACCAGCATCAACAAACTGTCCTCAGCCGCAGGCTCAATCGCATTTGCACGATTCTTAACTGTGGTCGCCAAATTCTTAAGCACAGTATCCGCTACCGATACATTATCACAGGCCGGATTGTAATATCTGTCGTTATAATATGCGCTCAAACCATATTTACTGCTATCGGAATCAGCGGAAACACTTATTTCTATCACATAATCAGCATCCGTGTCGAGTATCAGCGCCAATCTTTCCGCTTCGCTTCTCTCGCTTCCGATACCACGGGTGATATATACCTTCACACCATTCTCTGCCGCCAGCAACGCACATGCTTCAGCCACCTCGGCTGTCACATCATCCGATATACTTGATGAATAAATAGGGTCAAGCACAACTACGGTATCATACAGTTCTCGAACCGCGGTGTTTTTAACAACCAGTTTGCTGCCTTCCTGTGTTACTTCATATTCCCAGATTTCACTCATCTGGAAAGATACCAAAATCTCATTGTCCTTGGCTTTCCATGCAACCACCGAAATCTCGGAAACATTACCCGACACATAAGTACTGACAAAATCACTTGCCTTGATTCCCGACAATCTTATTAATAATGCGCGATCCCTATAGTGATTCTCAATAGAAATTGCTTTTGCGTTTACTCCCTGCGGAAGCTGCATCGCAAATCCCTGTTCCATATCAGCACTCACACGCTCCATTACTGTCCAATCGGAGTATGCTCCGGTCTCATCTGCAACAAAGCCCTCATCTACACTTCGAGTCATCTGAGGAATCAAATTCGGAAAGAATTTTTTAACTACTGTCCACGCCGCACCTAATACTACCGATACAGATATCAGTATTATTGCCACAAGTACCGGTTTCTTAAGTCTTCTGCGGCGCTTGGGACTTCTTACTTCCTCAATGATTTCATCTTCAATTGTTTCGCCTTCAAATGTAAGTCCCATACTGTTCCTTGTTTACCGTTATTGACGCTTAGGCGGCTTGGGTCCCATAAACTGGTAGAAATATGTCTTCATCATACCATTGTAAATCTTACGATTCTTGTCTGCCTTGCGTCCTATATCCTCTTCTGCTTTGTCATATGAAGTAATCAGATACATGCTCCAACTGTCCAATGCCGCATATCTTTTACCGATTGTCTCATACAAAGCGGGAAGCTCTTTCTTATCCGAAATGCGCTCTCCGTACGGCGGGTTTGTAATAATAAAGCCATACTTCTTGGGATGGCTGAGCTGTGCAACGTCTCTGCGCTGGAAATGAATCATTTTTTCAACACCTGCAAGCTTTGCATTTTCGCGAGAAATTTTTACCATCTCATCATCAAGGTCAAAGCCCTGAATATCGGTGTTTACATCAATTTTTATCAAATCCTGTGCCTCTGTTACCGAATCGTACCAAAGAGACTTTGGAATTGCATTTTTCCAACTCTCTGCCAGAAAGCTTCTGTTCATTCCCGGTGCAATATTGGCCGCCATCATAGCAGCCTCAATCGGGATGGTACCACTACCGCAGAATGGGTCTATCAGTATTCTGTCAGCATGCCAGGGTGTCAGCATAATAAGTCCTGCTGCCAGATTCTCCGCAATAGGAGCCTTGGCGGTCAGCTTTCTGTAGCCTCTCTTGTGAAGAGACTCACCTGTAGTATCGAGCCCTACAGTAACCTCATCCTTCAAAAGGAATACTCTCAACGGATAAGAAGCTCCATCCTCATTGAACCAATTAACATGATATACATCCTTGAGACGATCTACCATGGCCTTTTTCATAATGGACTGAATGTCTGAAGGCGAGAACAGCTTTGATTTGACACTGGCCGCCTTGGCAATCCAGAATTTACCATCTGCAGGAATCCACTCCTCCCAGGGAAGCTTCTTGGTTCCCTGGAACAACTCCTCGAAGGTCTCTGCATGGAAGCTTCCCACCTTTACCAATATACGCTCTGCTGTACGCAGAAAAATATTGGCACGGCAAATAGCCTCTGCATCACCAAAGAAGGTTACTCTTCCGTCCTGTACTTCGGTGATATCATACCCTAGGTCATCTATTTCCTTTTTCAGCACCGATTCCATACCGAAATGGCAAGGTGCAATCAGTTCAAATGTCTTCATTTTTTACCTATATTTCAAATCAAACGATAATAATAAATCTTTTTCGGATTACTATTGGCTATAACTATAACAAATGCTTCGCCAAAAACCTATATCAACTATCACAATTTTATGGCTTATGTTAACCGCCAAGCATAGCATTTATTTCAAAAGGAAAGCCATCGAGCCATGCTTAGGGATAGATACAGTGATAGAATCTGTAAATTCTCCGCTCTGTCCGCTCCAAAGCTCTGTACCGCTGACGGGTACATAAATCTCCAACTCCTCGAGAGCAATGCTTACCTCACTGTCTTCTTCTCCTGCGTTGAAAATTGCCACATACATTCCGCCCTCGCTGCATGATGCACACCATACTATATGCTCTATACCGTTAATCTCGCGGCGGAACATCTGATGCGCGTGTCTTGAATTTGCATGCATCTTGAGAATTGCATCATTGGTGAGCAAGCCAAGCGTAAACTCGTCAAATCCGTTCATCTCTCCACCAATCATCAAAGGAGAACGCATAATGCTCCAGAGGGTCATCATGGTAATCTGCTCATCCTCTGTAAACTTGGTCCAATCATCTTTTTTATAATCCTGTCTGAGAGGACCTACCGGAAGCATATCTGCATCGGGATAATGACCGGCTCCTGCGTGGATGCTCCACTTCTCAGCTCTCTCAAACATAGCATAGAGCAACTTCCAGTCATCCCAGAAATCATCAGTGATACGCCACATATTTGCTGTTGCCTTATAAAGCTCAGACTTGTCAATCAAAGCGGGTCCGGGTGAAAGTGAAAGCACCATATCTCTGCCGCAATTCTGAAGAGCTTCTGAAAGGATCTTAAGCTCTGCTTCCTCATGAGGAAGCTCTCTGCATATATCGTCACACTTGATAAAATCCACACCCCATGATGCATAGAGTGCAAAAATAGAATCATAATAAGCGCGTCCCGCTTCATCGGGAGTCACGCCGTACATATCGGGATTCCACTGGCAGATACTGTTGGATCTTGCTGCCATACGTGCAGTCTTGTCTGTTCCGAGAACGGGAGTATTTTTAACAACTGCCTGTCTGGGAATACCTCTCATAATATGAATACCGAACTTAAGTCCGAGTGAATGTACATAATCGGCAAGAGGTCCGAAGCCCTTACCGTCCGCAGCAGAAGGGAATCTGTTGACAGCAGGAAGCAATCTTCCGTATTCATCCATATTCAAATCTGCAAAAGGCTCATACTCATGAGTGAGTGCAGTAGGCTGATACCACTGAATATCCACCACTACATACTCCCATCCGAATTCCTTGAGGTTCTCTGCCATATAATCTGCATTTTTTCTTACAATTTCTTCTGTTACAGCTGCTCCGTAGCAATCCCAGCTGTTCCATCCCATAGGCGCAATCTGCGGCTTAAACATGATAAAATCCTCCTATTAATCATTCCCCAAATAATTAATCAAATACTGCTTTTATACTGTCGTAGTGCAGAAATTCTCCGCGCTCCGCAATCTCTTTTATCTGATCGAGAGTAGCCAACATAAATCCGTCGGTCTCCGCCTCCTGAGCCTTCACATCCTTTTCGTCAAAGTCCAGAATAAAGCGATACACATCTACAAAATAATTGTCGCCCTTGCCGGGATTCTCACGGTGATATGTGAATCTGTAGCCACCCTCGGCATTTGACACATCGATACCGGTCTCCTCAAGAACCTCGCGCTTTACAGCATCTTCAGATTCCTCACCTGCCATAGCTGCACCGCCCGATACCTCCCACCAGCCGGGAGCCCATGACTTATCCATCTTACGCTTGGTAATTAAAAAAGTATTGTCAGGTCTTGATACTACTCCGAGTACGGTAAGGTGATATTCGTCATCAGCCAGTACCCAGTCATTTCTCTTCATAGTTCTTCCTGTTTTTACTTTGTTGGCATCATAAATGTCCCAAAGTTCTGATTCTTTTCCCATATATAAAAAATCTCCATTCTGTTCGGCCCAAAACACGCACAATAATTGCGCGCATTTTTCGCATAGTAACTCAATAATATAATACAACGAATTTTTGTTAAAATCCATAAAAAAGCACCCCGAATATCGACAGCTGCCGACCTTCGGGGTAATCTTTCGTAAACTTATTTTGCCTTGTGATTTTTCGATTGGAAAATCTGTGAATTAAACTTCCTTAATCTCAGCATCGGGAGCATTCTTTCTGATGCTCTCAATTCCGTTCTTGCAGCCTGCAAGTGCCTTGTAGCCTTCACCGGTAGCAATGATTTCTCCGTTCTTTGCCTTGAGACGGAAACGGAACTCTCCTGCCTTGTCTACATATACTTCAAACTTAGGGTTCTTCTCCTCGGCAAAACCTTCCTTGGTCTGATCCTCAAGATTAGCAATAGGAGCATTCTTCTTCACGCTCTCGATTCCGTTCTTGCATGAATCCAATGACTTGTAGGTCTGGCTTGTAGCAATGATTTCGCCATTGCCTGCCTTAAGGTTAAAACGATAGCCTGCATCTGTAGTCTTAATTTCAAACTTTCCCATTCTATTCTGAACTCCTTATCTGATTCTTTTTCCGGGAATCCCTAACGATTCCTCATATTGTTACAGAATATATTTTACCTTTATTCCGGCATATAACATACTGTTAAATAGCACGATATTTTGCGCGAAAATTGGTACATGTGGCAATTAATTATTTTAGCTGTAGGCTACGCTCGGATTATACCTTTGTTTCTCCGGCAAGAACACTCATATAATCATCATAATTCTTCTTAAGCAGTCCGGGAGTATCGAGTCCGTACGGACATTTTCTTGAGCATTTATTACAATGAATACAGGTTGCAACCTTCTTCATCTCATTCTGCCAATTTTCTCCCAACCAATTTGCCGAAGGAGCACGTCTGAGCATGAGTGACATTCTGGCACAATTGTTAATCTGTATCTTCATCGGACATGGCATACAATAACCGCATCCTCTGCAGAATTCACCGCTCAGTTCTTTTTGCTCTTTCGCAATGAATTCCTTCATCTCATCATCCATGGAAGGAGTCTCATCCATAAATGCAAGCCACTCCTCAAGCTCTTCCATTTTCTGAATTCCCCAGATGGGAAGCGCATTGTCATATTCTGTCATGAATGCCATGGCTGCCTTGGAATTATTGATAAGCCCGCCGGCCAATCCCTTCATAGCGATGAATCCGACATTCTTCTCCTTGGCAAGCTTGACAAGCTCAATCTCTTTCTCTGAAGCCAGATAGCTGAAAGGAAACTGTACGGTCTCATAGAGTCCGGAATTTACTATCATGAAAGCTACTGTCAGCTGGTGAGTGGTAATTCCGATATGACGAATCTTACCGCTCTCCTTGGCTTCAAGCATAGCCTCATACATACCGGTTCCGTCTCCGGGTTCATAGCAGCGATCCACACAGTGAATCTGATAAATATCGATGTAGTCAGTCTTCAAAAGTGCCAGACTCTGCTCAAGGTGCGCCTTAAGATCTTCAGGCGTACGTGCCATTGTCTTAGTCGCAATATAAACCTTGTCTCTCATCTCAGGCCACATATCACCGAAGGCCATACCGATTTTCTCTTCACTGTTGCTGTACGCACGCGCGGTATCAAAAAAAGTCATACCACCTTCGTAAGCCCTGCGCAAAATACGAACTGCCTCTTCATGATCTGTACGCTGAATCGGCAATGCACCGAATGCGTTCTGCGGTGTGGTTATTCCTGTGGAACCAAGTGT
>JAKSRV010000054.1 GCA_024403435.1 Lachnospiraceae bacterium | reverse complement strand
CAGAAAGGAATTGCCGAAATGAAGGACGGATTTATCAAGGTTGCAGCTGTTACCCCTAAGGTTAAGGTGGCTGATACAGCATATAACGGTGAACGTATAAGAGAATATATGAAAAAGGCATCGGAGCAGGGAATCAAGGTTCTCGTGTTCCCCGAGCTTTGCATCACCGGATATACCTGCCAGGATTTGTTTTTTCAGGATACTCTTATAGCAGAGGCAAAAAACGAGCTGGTAAAAATTGCGGAATTCAGCCGTGATTTGGATGGACTTTTTTTCGTGGGTCTTCCCTATCAGTATAACGGCAAGCTTTATAATGTGGCTGCGGCAGTAAATAAGGGACGTATTCTCGGTATGGTGCCCAAGACATTTTTGCCCAACTACAACGAGTTCTATGAGGCGAGACATTTTCGTTCGGGAGCAGATTTGGATGACAGTGTTCAGGTAAGACCCGATGATTGGTGTCCCATCAGAACCGATATCCTTTTTGTGTGCGAAGAGATGCCTGAGCTTAGCATAGGTGTTGAGCTTTGTGAGGATCTTTGGGTTCCCAATCCGCCCAGCATTCGCCATGCAATTGCGGGTGCTACTGTGATTGCCAATCTCTCTGCATCAGACGAAATTATCGGTAAAAATTCCTACAGGCGTGACTTGGTTAACGGCCAGTCTGCAAGACTTGTATGCGGATATATATATGCATCTGCGGGTGACGGAGAGTCAACCCAGGATGTGGTTTATTCAGGACATAATATTATTGCGGAAAACGGAAGAATTCTCAGTGAGAGTAAAGAGTTTTCCGAAGAAATGATAGTCACCGAGCTTGATGTCAAAAGATTGATAGCTGACAGAAGACGTATGACTACTTTTGAGGTAGATAATTACAGTTCAGATAAAAATTTCCATATTCAGATTGATTTTAATATAGATTTTGGAAAGACTGAACTTACACGCGGAGTGGCTCCTATGCCTTTCGTTCCGAGCAGCAAGACCGACCGTGACAAGAGATGTGAAGAGATTCTTACTATCCAGGCGCGCGGACTCAAGAAAAGACTTGAGCATATCGGTTGTCAGAGCGCAGTTATCGGAATTTCCGGCGGACTTGATTCTACACTGGCACTACTGGTTACCGTCAAAGCTTTTGATATGCTCGGTATGGATCACTCGAAAATATGTGCTGTGACAATGCCCGGTTTCGGAACTACGGACAGAACTTATGACAATGCTGTCAGATTAATCAAGTGTCTCAAGGCAGACTTTAAGGAAATAAGCATTGTTCCTTCTGTTAAGCAGCATTTTACAGATATTAATCATGATATAGAGAATCACGATGTTACTTATGAGAACGGACAGGCAAGAGAGCGTACTCAGATTCTGATGGATTTGGCTAATCAGACCAATGGTATCGTAATCGGTACCGGTGATTTGTCAGAGCTTGCACTCGGATGGGCTACCTATAACGGCGACCATATGTCTATGTATGCGGTGAATGCTTCTATTCCCAAGACACTCGTAAGACATCTGGTTAATTACTACGCGGAGACTTGCGGAGACGAAGTACTCAGTTCAACACTTCAGGATGTACTCGATACCCCTGTATCACCTGAGTTGCTTCCTCCAAAAGATGGTGTGATTTCGCAGAAAACAGAGGATTTGGTCGGACCTTATGAGCTTCATGACTTTTTCCTTTACAATATGCTCCGTTGCTGTTTCAATCCTTCCAAGATTTACAGACTTGCACTGGCTGCTTTTGAAGGAACCTATGATGCAGAGTTTATACTTAAGTGGGAAAAGGTATTTTACCGCAGATTTTTCGCACAACACTTCAAGCGCAGTTGCCTTCCCGACGGTCCTAAGGTCGGTACTGTAGCGGTATCTCCAAGGGGTGATCTCAGAATGCCTTCGGATGCATGTGCAAGAATATGGCTGGATGAATTGGAGAAGCTGACTGTCTAAGGCAAATAAGTGCTCAAATTGACAGTCTTTTGGCAAAGTGGGATAATTAACGGAATGTTGTTTTACTCTCGAGGGGAAGACAGAATTTGGGAGAATTATTGATGAAAAAGAAGTTTGGGGTTGCTGTACTGGGACTCGTTACAGCTATATCATTGGCTGCTTGTACTATTGACGGAGAGCCTATAGGCAACCAAAATAATTCAGATTTGAATCAGGTTGTTTCGACACCGATAACGGGCGGAGAGGTTACGACTCCTATCGTGGATGAGCCTGCAATTGATGACGTTATAAGTGACATTGATATTGAGCCTGAAGCAGGAATTCCAATTATTAAGTCGCGAGATGTAGTTAATGGTCAGATACAGAGCTATTTGACCGGCGAGTGGACTGATGTGGAAATTGCCAACAGACGTCCTATGGCGGTAATGGTTCCTGACAACAAGGCAGCTTTACCTCAGTATGGTATTTCCAAGGCAAGCCTTATCTATGAGGCTCCGATGGAGGCATTGAGCTGTACCAGACTCATGTGTGTATTTGAGGATTACGATTCATTGGATCATATCGGCCCTGTACGAAGCAGTCGTCTGTATTTTGTAGAGCAGGCAATGAGTCTTGATGCTATTTATTGTCATTGGGGACTTGCTGTGCCCTATGTAGGTCCTGTTATTAATACAGACCGTGTGGACAATATTTCACAGGCTGTATCGGGTATTGATGATCCTTCTGCAGAGGCTTTCGACAGAGATGAGGCGCGTAAGGCAGCAGGTTATGCTCTTGAATTTACCGGTATTATGACCATTTCGGGATATAATCAGGCAGTTCAGCGTCATGGATACCTTACTACCAGACGTGACAATTATGAGCCTACCTTCCTGTTTGCGCAGGATGGATATACTTCATCATATGAAAATATGCCCAATGCGACTACCATTGCACCCGGTGGAATGGAGGCAGCTACCGCTGATGGCGGTTATGGTAGCGCGAGACCTTATTTTGTGTATAATCCTGCTGATCATCTGTATTACAGATATCAGTACGGTGCGCGTCATATTGATGAGATGACAGGTGAGCAGCTTACATGCACTAATGTTATTTTCAAGATAGTGGACTGGGCTGTGCTTGATGAGCATGGATATTTGGTTATCCTTACTCAGGGAAGCGGGGCATGCTATACATTTACCAATGGTAAAATTATTCCCGGAACCTGGGAACGCGATAAGAAGGATAATGCCGCAGATCATTTCTATGATATGTACGGTGAAGAAGTCGTTCTTAATCAGGGAAAAACATGGGTATGCCTGGTTTTGGATGATTATGCGGACTGCATTTATGTAGAAGAATAATATATAGGGAGCTCTCCGATTTGGGGGCTCCCTAACTTTGTTATACCGAATCAGTGTTGATTACTGAGGAAGATAAATAGGTGTCAACTTGTATGATTGGGTGTAATGAGTCGCAGGGGAACAAAGGGGTAGCGTTATGAATATACGTTTATATAATGCCAGAATATTGACCATGGAAAAGGGCAGAGACATTTTCCGAGGTGAGGTGTGGATCAAGAATGATAAAATAGTATATGTTGCGCCGAATGAGGAGCTTGCAGCGATAGATGCCGGTAAGCTTCCCCGAATCAGCTGGGATTATGAGATGGATTGCAATGACGATTTGTTGATGCCCGGCTTAAAGGATGCACATACACATTCGGCGATGACTTTTTTGCGATCATTTGCCGATGACCTCCCGTTGCACGAATGGCTGTATGATAAAGTATTTCCGTACGAAGCAAAGCTTACTCCGGAAGATATATATGAGTTTACACGCCTGGCGGTGATGGAGTATGTTACCGGTGGTGTTACTTCTATTTTTGATATGTATCTGACCCCCGATACCATAGCGGAGGCCTGCATGGATACGGGAATGCGCTGCGTTTTGTGCGGTAATGTAAATAATCACACTTCATCTCCCGAAAAAATGGCCGACGAGTATCAGAGACTGAACAATATCAGTCCGTTGATCAGTTATCAGCTGGGCTTCCATGCAGAATATACCTGTACCAAGGAACTTATTTATCAAATTTCATCATTGGCACACCGATTTAAGGCACCTGTTTATTGTCATATGAGTGAGACTGAGGCTGAGGTTGCGGCTTGTAAGGAAAAATACGGAATGAGTCCGGCAATATTCCTTGATTCTATGGGAATGTTTGAATTTGGCGGCGGTGTGTTCCACGGAGTAGTGTTGGATGATACGGACATAAACATGCTCAGAATGCGCAGAGTATCGGTGATAACCAATCCTGCTTCCAACCTGAAGCTTGCAAGCGGGATTGCTCCTATTGCGAAGCTGGACAGATGCAAGATAAATGTGGCGATAGGTACCGACGGAGCTGCCAGCAACAATGCGCTTGATATGTTCCGCGAGATGTATCTGACCACTGCGCTCAGTAAGATTTATGAGAAGGATGCTGCCAGCCTGGATGCGATGAGAGTACTCAGAATGGCTACGGTGCATGGAGCTAAGGCTATGAGACTCAGCAAAGCCGATGTTATTGCAAAGGGTAAGCTTGCAGATATTATTTTGATAAATATGCATGAACCCAATATGCAGCCCGAGAACAATATCGAGAAAAATATTGTATACAGCGGAAGTAAGAGCAATGTAAGAATGACCATGGTCGGAGGCAAGATCCTGTACAAAGACGGTAACTACAATATCGGAGTAAGTCCTGAGACTGTCTATAAAAATTGCAATGAGATTGCAAACCGTATACTCAGAAGTGAGTGATCGGTTACTGTTAGATGTAATGATTCGAAGAAATACGAATATATTTTTGAAATGAGGAATTAAATGAAATTTATATCATGGAATGTAAACGGATTACGAGCTGTTGTCGGTAAGGACTTTATGGAGTCATTTAACAAGTTGGACGCAGATATTTTTTGCCTGCAGGAGACCAAGCTTCAGGCAGGACAGATTGAACTTGATTTGCCTGGCTATAAGCAGTATTGGAATTATGCCGAGAAAAAAGGTTATAGCGGAACCGCTGTTTTTACCAAGAAGGAACCTATCTCTGTAAGCTATGGAATCGGTGTGGAAAAGCATGATCACGAGGGTCGTGTTATTACTCTTGAGTTTGAGGATTTTTATTTTATTACAGTGTATGTGCCCAACTCACAAAATGAGCTTCAGAGACTCGATTACAGACAGGAGTGGGAGGCAGATTTTCTTGCATATATTAAGGGACTTGAGGAGAAAAAGCCCGTTATCTATTGCGGAGACCTTAATGTGGCTCACAAGGAGATTGATTTGAAAAATCCCTCAAGCAATCATCACAATGCAGGCTTTACCGATGAGGAGAGAGCTTGTTTTACCACTACTCTTGAGAACGGATATATCGATACCTTCAGATATTTCTATCCCGACCGCAAGGATATCTACTCATGGTGGTCATACAGATTCCATGCACGTGAGAAGAATGCAGGTTGGCGTATTGACTATTTTGTAGCTTCCGAGAAGCTCAAGGACAGACTCAAGAGCGCAGACATCCACTGTGATATTACAGGTTCGGACCATTGCCCCGTAGAGCTTGTAATCGAATAAATTTCTTGTGAAAAAGTAACTCATATCCTAATATAGGATGTACATAATAAATTAGTTAGGAAATAGATTCCAATGTATCAGGACGACGAACTTCAGGGAACCATGGAGCTGCAGGAACGCTTCGAAAAGGCGTATCAGACAGCCTATGAGAAACTGTGTGACCGTAGCAATCCGGTCAATATGAAAAAGCTCGATAAGAAAATAAATTCTACCAAGAATATAGTAAGAAATGCTTTCTATGGCTATCAGTATGCGGATTTGTATCCCCGTATTCTTGCGATGAAATCATCGGTATCGCTGCAGCCTCAGGGACAGCGTCAGCATATGGAGATGGATATGAATAATCTCATACTTACTGTTGCGCGTAAGGACTGGGAGATGCTTGCCATCAACAGAAGTGATGAGGCCATTGCCAGCTATGTAGACTACATTTCCGAATCCAAGAACCGCTACATCGTTACCAAGGCGGCTCCTATCGAGGAAAAATTCAAGAAATTCTACGACAGAAGAATAAAGAGACAGATAATGGGTCTGGTTCAGACCGATCCTACAGCCGAGTATGTCGAGACCAGAGCCATGACCCGCAGATTCCATCTGCATGTTGGTCCTACCAACTCAGGAAAGACCTACGAGGCTATTCAGCAGCTGAAAAATGCTAAGCACGGTGTATATCTGTCACCGCTTCGTCTGCTGGCACTTGAGGTATACGATACTCTGAATGATGCCGGCACCCCCACTTCCATGAAGACGGGAGAAGAACACATTACTGTTGAAAACAGCAGAGTAATTTCTCAGACGGTAGAGACGCTTAATCTGGATGATAATTATGACATTGCTGTCATAGATGAGTGCCAGATGATTTCCGACCGTGAGAGAGGTGCAGCCTGGTCAAGAGCGATACTTGGTATCAAGGCTGATGATATTTATCTGCTTTCCAGTGATAATGTGACAGGGCTCCTTACAGAAATCATCGAAACCTGTGGAGATGTTGCGGATATCACTCACCATGAGAGAAAAACAGGACTTGTTGTAGAGGATGAGCCCTTTGTATTGAGCGAGGACAACAAGATCACTCGCAGTCAGATTCATCCCGGTGACTGTTATATTTTATTCTCCAAAAAGCGTGTGCTTGATCTTGCGGCACGTTTTGAGATGATGGGAATTAAGGCAAGTGTTATCTATGGAAAGCTTCCACCCGAGACCAGAAAGTCGGAGGTAAGACGCTTTGCCACGGGAGAGACTCAGATTGTAATATCCACCGATGCTATCGGAATGGGTATCAACCTGCCTATACAGAGAATTATTTTTGCTGAGAGTTGGAAGTTTGACGGCCAGGTACGACGTGACCTGAAGCCTGATGAGATATTGCAGATTGCAGGACGTGCGGGACGTTTTGGTAAATACGACATAGGTTATGTTAATACTACCGATGAAAAGTTCCTGCCCACTCTTAAAAAGACTATCGGAAAGCCGTTGCCTCAGGTCAAGGAAGCTATCCTCGGCTTCCCGAGAATGCTGTCCGGATTGGATGCTTCTCTCGATGAGATACTGACCGTATGGTACAATATCCGTCCTCAGAAGCCTTACGAGAAGATGAAGATTGACCGTATGCTCACTCTTTACAGAACACTGAAGGATCAGAGCCTTGATTTTGACCTCATCTACGGCGATACCGAGAATAAAAAAGATATTATTTATGACATGATTTCCTGTCCTATCGATGAGGGCAATCCTCGTGTACTCGACCAGTGGGTTGAATACTGTCTGACCTATGCGGCAGATATCTCACTGACCAAGCCTGCTTATCCCAGAATGGGTCAGGAGCTGGAGCGTTTAGAGACTTACTATAAGCTGCTGGAGCTCTATCATCTGTTCTCTGTTCATATGGGTAAGATTATGGACGAAGAATGGCTGATGGAGGAAAAAAAGACCACCGAGCTGGCAATTGAGGATTATCTGAGCGGTAATAAAAAGAAGTTTATCAAGCGCTGTAAGGATTGCGGAAGACAGCTTCCTATGGGACATGCGTTTGAGCGCTGCGAGGCCTGCAGAGAAGTATTTGAGTCGATGCGCGGAATACCCGGATATCGTTTTGGTGCCAAGAGTGGTAAGGGTTCAGGAAACGGCAAGGGCGGACGTGGAGGTCACGGAGGCGGACACGGAAGCCGTGGTGGACGCAGAAGACATTGAGTGCTTGGTTTGTAAGATAGAAGTAAGTGCGTAGTCACATGTGGTTTTGAGCAGTTGCAGGAGAAGAATGATTCATGCTTAAGGGTGCTTTATATGTGAATATTGCAGTGCTGCTTGTGATAGCTGTAGTGGTATTGATTTTTTCTGCGAGAAAATCGATTAAGAAAAATTATCTGCCGGTAGCAATCGCAGGGTGCTTTATTACGCTTGCAAATGCAGTGTTGATAAGTAATTATATCGATTCAGATTATGATGTGTTGATTACCAATCCCATATTGGTGGTGGCTGGCATATTGTTTATTGTGGGTACTATTTTATCTGCAAGGAAAATTGCCGGAAGAAAGACGAAAAGCAAATCAGAAAATACATCAGAAAACAACTCAGAAGGTATATCAGGGAAAAGTTCGCTGATACCGACAGTTGCAATGATAGCAGTTCCTTTGCTGGTTATACTGGTTCCGCTTTGTTGTGAACTGTATTTGCTGGGCAATTGCAGTTATCTGATCAGATACAGATATAATAACGGAATAATTACAGCGGAGGATTCCACCTTAGTGATTGTAAATAACAAGCCGTACAAGGTTGATTTGACAATCAATCCGTGGAATAGGGAGAGTAAATATACACTAAGGCTTAATAGTGAAACTGCGCCGTACTATATCAGTTATAACGATGATGGAAGTATGGAAATCAGTACCGGAAACGAAACAGAGGGTCGTGCCGATATGATTATGTCTATCGGAGAAGTGCTCAAGGATAATCACGGTACGATAAAAGAAGCTGAAATATACTATTTGCCGGAGCAGGACAGTGCGATAATTTCCTACTACGATGGTCGTGATTGGTGGAGTAATTCTTTTTACTGCGCCGGCGTCGAGAGTAAAAGGCCTGTTGTGTTCGGTAGTGTAGAGTCGATTTCATATTATGAGTAGAATGGGTAATTGTAATACTTACAATATAGAAAAAGAATAAAGAAACAAAATTGTATAGAAACAAAACAATTTAGAAACAATAAAAGGACCAATCATCAAAAATGATTGGTCCTATTTTTCACCCGACTCGGCGGATAATTTCTTTATCAGAAGCTTAATCAGGGTAAGTATTATTTTTTCACATATTATACTGAGAATTACCAGCACTACTGTCCAGGCAAGCAAATCGTCGGTGTCCAGATACACTTTTGACAGATACAGCTGTTGACCGATTGAGCCTTTGGGAGTACCGATTATTTCAGCGGCTATACCTGCCTTCCATGCCATGCCGACAGTGACAGTGCAGGCGGAAATCAGGTGTGGAGCCAGTTGCGGGAGAGTAACATATTTGAAGCGTTGCATGGCGGTTGCACCTGCAACCATAGCAGCTTCCTCGAGCTCCTTATCACCGGTGCGGATTCCGGTAAGTACATTCTGATAAATAATGGGAAGTACTATCAAAAAGGAAATAAAGGCGGAGAGATTGGCACCCGACAGCCAGATGAGACATATAACCACTATTGAAGCGACAGGTACCGAACGAACCGTGGCCATGTAGGGCCATAGCAGGGCTTCGACAAATTTTGATTTTGAGGAAAGCGCGGCAAGCAGTATGCCAAGTACAAGCCCGGCTCCGAAACCAATCAGTATTCTAACAAGTGAAAAACCGATGGAAGACCAGAATTCGGTTTCGCGCCAGATGGTGGCCAACCGTTTGATTACTGACAGAGGTGTCACAATCAAAATCGGCAAATTGATGACTGTTGCGAGGACTTGCCAGAGCAGCAGAGCCAGGAATATCGCTATTGATTTGTAGAGGATATTCTTCTTCATCGGCAACTAAATCATTCCTTAATAAACTAAAAATACAATTCATTTTAGTCTATATGAGCAGTTTATTTCAATAATTAGTAGGCATATATGTATTATTTTCTATTGAAAAAAGGCATATAGGTGTATTATTCTGTAGATAATTGTTGTTTTGAGAGAATGGGAGGTTATTATGTTTTGTACAAATTGCGGAACCACATTAAATGATGGCGCAGCTTTCTGTACCAATTGTGGTCAGAAAATGGCTCCGGCATCAGCGGTTGCAGCACAGGCAGTACCTGTAGCGGATCCTTATGCACAGCCCGTAGCGCAGGCTCCTGTAGATTCATACGCACAGCAGGCACCTGCAGCAGATCCCTATGCACAGCCCGTAGCACAGGCACCTGTAGATCCCTATGCACAGCAGGCACCTGCAGCAGATCCTTATGCACAGCCCGTAGCACAGGCACCCGTAGATCCCTATGCACAGCAGGCACCTGCAGCAGATCCTTATGCACAGCCCGTAGCACAGGCACCCGTAGATCCTTACGCACAGCAGGCAGCAGCAAATCCTTACGGACAGCCCGTGGCAGATCCTTATGCGCAGCAGGCAGCACAGGCACCTGTAGACCCTTACGCACAGCAGGCAGCAGCAAATCCTTACGGACAGCCTGTAGATCCCTATGCGCAGAACGGAGCATACGCTCAGCAGGGTGCTTACAATACCCAGCAGCAGGGTGCTTATAATACTCAGCAGCCTACACAGGCGGCACCTGCAGCAGGACAGCAGCCCAAGAAAAAGAGCAAGCTCGGACTTATTCTCGGACTTGCTATCGGTATTCCGCTTCTTCTTATTTTACTTGCAGTCGGCGGATGTGTAGCATGTACCTACGGATGTGTTAATGCTGCAAATAGTATAATCGAGGATATTGATGACGAGCGCGACGATGATGATGACGTTGTTGATAATACCGATCCCGTTGATCCTGTAGATCCTATTGACAATCCTTATACTCCGGATCCCACACAGGAGAAAGCTACCAGAACCATCATGATGTACATCGTAGGTAGTAACCTTGAGAGCCCTGAAGAGTACGGTGCTCCCGGCGGAGCTGCTTCAATGGATATCGATGAGATGCTCGCAGCCAATATTCCCGATGATGTAAATGTTGTTCTTGAGTGTGGTGGTGCATTTGAGTGGGTTAACCCCAATGTTCCCGATGGATCGGTAAGCCGTCACATCATTAAGGACCAGGAACTTGTAATGGTTGAGAATCTCGGAAGAACCACCATGACTAAGTATGGTGATCTTACCGATTTCATCATGTATTCGGTTGCAAACTATCCTGCAGATAACTACACACTTCTTCTTTGGGACCACGGCGGAAGTATTCCTATCAGCTATGGTATGGACCAGCTTGGAGATGAAGATGATCTTTACACTGATGTAGAGCTCAAGGCTGAAATTGAGAATGCCGGTGTTCACTTTGATACTGTAATCTTTGATGCATGTAACATGTGTACCCTTGAGATCGGTATTGCACTTGCAGACAGCTCTGATTACATGGTAGGTGCAGAGAGCTATGTAAACGGTATCGGTATTTACTATACCAATTGGCTTGCACAGACCGCAGGCAGCACCAGCACCTTCTGCGAGACCATTGTAGAGGATTATATGGATACCATCAATTCATACGGATTGGTTGGTTCAATGTCAGTTATTCGTCTTGATCGTATCGACGAAGTATATGATGCATATGTAGACTACATGAAGACTGTAGATAACTACGTATACAACTATGATGATTTCGGTGCTTATGTAAAAGCACGTGGTAATTGCGGTGAGTACTATGGAACTGATTCTGTAGACCTTACCACTCTTGCAAATAAGTACGAGACTGAGAAGTCAAGTGCACTTATCAATGCAGTAAGTAATGCAGTAGTATATACCGAGAGTGATATGCCTTACGGTCATGGTATTACCGCATACAGCCCTTCACCCGATTATTTCTACACTTACAACTACGGTCGTCCTTCACTTGTAGAGCTCAACTATGATCCTGATGTTATCTATTTCTATGATAAGTTTGTTTCAGAGTTGCTTTCATACTATGGTGAGGATGTAGTACAGGCATACGGCGGCGACTGGTATGTAAATAACTATGAAGTTGCTCAGGCAGGTACCAGTGATGAGATTAACAGTCTTGCTACTACCGATATGGGTAATTATGATGCAGTTGCTCTTTCAAGCAGTGACTGGGACATCGTAGCATCAATTGCTACCGCAGTGGTTGTATTTACAGATAATGGATCAAGACTTGTACTTGGTCAGGATTATCAGTATATGACTGACAGCTACGGTTATATTGCATTGGCAGATCCCGAGTATTGGTATTACCTCAACGGAAGTATCGCTACCTTCTATGCAACCAACAAATACGAGGATGATGCAACCGGAAAATGGTCATACACCGGATATATTCCCGTGCTTGTAAATGGTGACGAAGCAGCACTTTATATCTATTTCGATCAGGATAATCCTCAGGGTCTGATTCAGGGTTACTATTATTTCGATTATGCAACCCTTACAAGACATGACAACACCATGTACATGATTACCGATGATCTTCAGTTCAACCTCTTATATCCTTATCTTGATGATAACGGAGAGCCTTATTATATGTATGATGGCAATACTATATATGGCTACGAGCTTGAGCTTGATCTTTACTACATCAACCTTGATGCATATACCACTTACGGTTATATCGAGATCGTAGATGTATACGGTAACAAGTACCAGACCGAGCAGAGATATTTTGTAAGCCGCAGCACGGTTGACTAATGTTGATGATTTGTTTATCAATATGACAATCTGACAAACATAGTCAGAAAATGTAGAATAATATAGACGTAAAAATAAAGGTCGACTTCATGAAAATGAGGTCGACCTTTTTGTTAAAAAATCCTTGTAAAAATCCTTGTAAAAAAACTTGTCAAAAAAATCTTTGTCAAAAAACTTTATTAAAAATCTTCTTTATGTGTCTGGGCGTAATAGAAAATATATTGCTGCATTATTCCGGCTACGTCACCGTAAGACGGGAAAGGATTGATTCCGTTGTAGTATTTATCGATTACTTTGGCTATCCATGTATCGACAGGGGCGGCAGAAAACTGTGCATAGGCAAAAAGACAAATACAGTTGGATACTTTAGCACCAACTCCGCGAACCTCCAGGAGGCTGTTAAAGATGGTATCGTAGTCCTCGGTGCCCAATGACTCAAGAGCTAATTTCCCTGAGGTGACTCTGTCGACAGCATCAAGAATATAGGTATCTCTGTAGCCCAGGCTGCATTTACGTAATTCTTCTAATGTCGCAGCAGACATTTCATCAGCTGAGGGGAAGAGAGAAAATTCTTCGTAAGGCGTAGAGATGGTTCGGCCGTAGGCTCTACATATTTTTTCCACGGATTCCTTTATGGCAGGAATATTTTTGCGCTGGGAAATGATAAAGGTGATGAGCATCTCCCAGGGATTTTGCTTGAGAATGCGTAGGCCTATACCGTAATCTGCGGTTAGCTTCAGATATTTGTCATTGGCGGGAACTAAGCTTCGTATTGATGAATAGCTTCTGTCCAGGTCAAAATACGGTACCCATACCGTGTCCCACTCCTCGAGGGATGAGACAGCCGTCGCGCTGAAGGTGGCAGAATCTGTAATTGTACCTGCGTTTTTTTCACTATCTACCCTGCTTTCGGCAGAAAACATCTCAATATCGTAGTGTTTGCCGGCTGCATTGTTATTCTTTTTTATATACAGAATATGATTCTCCGTGACAAAACGGTATCTGCCATCCTCGAATACCTTTATTCGAAAGGCTTGTCCGCTATTGGTAATCTTATCGAGATCAAAATCATCATTAATTAATATTTCCATTTGTAACCTCTGAAAAGCAACTGATGCTTATACTTAACAAATAACTCAATAGTCAAAATGTTAGATTGATGGTATGCTAAATGTTAACAGATAAAAGGAACGGTGTATAGATGGAAAAAGCATTTAAGCTGGAATTTGACAACGAAAGAATAGGTAATTTGTATCTGAATAACTGCGGATGCTCGCAGACAGAGCCGCTGCACAGCTTTGGGCCTGCATCGAAGCCGCATTATCTTATTCATTATGTATTGAGCGGTAAGGGGTATTTTAGATTCCACGACAAGGAATATCATCTCGGGGCAGGTCACGGTTTTTTGATTGAGCCCGATGAACTGGCTTTTTACCAAGCGGACGAAAAGGACCCTTGGAGCTATCTTTGGGTGGGCTTTGGCGGCAGCAGAGCCAAGGATTATTTGATGAATATGGGACTTTCCGGAGATCATCCTGTTTTCTCCTGTGATTTTTCTGCGGAATTGTACGATATAGTAAAAGATATGATGAAGCACAATACCTTCGGTATGGCGAACGATCTTCGTCGTAACGGTTTGCTCGGTGTGTTTTTGTCCATCATTGCAGAGAGCTCCAGTGTGCTTACCGGAGAAGAAGAAAATAAAGGTAATCATTATGTGCAGAAGGCAGTCACCTTTATACAGAACAATTACTGTAATCCAATCAAGGTAACGGACGTGGCTGAATATGTCTGCATCAACAGGAGTTATCTGTATACGCTTTTCCAGAATTATCTCGGAATGTCACCGCAACAGTTTCTGACGACCTTCCGTCTGACCAAGGCTCGCGAGCTGCTTGAGTCTACAGATTATCCGATAGAGAGTATCGCAATCACCTGCGGATACAGTGATGCGCAGGTATTTACCAAGGCATTTCACCAAATGAGAGGAATGACACCGACTCAGTACAGAAAAGCGGTTCACCATGAGAGCAGTAGGGAGCAAAAGGAAGAAGTTGAAGCGCTGATTTCGCGAATAATATCGAATGAAGGCGATACTACAGCACCTTTTTCTGAATAAGTTCGCGATATTTTAAAAAATGTGAAAAAATCTTTGCAAAGCCACTAAAGAAATCAAAATGTGATTCCGATATTGTAAGTGTAAAGATAAATGAGCAGCAAATAAGCTGCTGAATCAGTAAGTATTACATGGAGGGAGGAATCCTAATGCGTATTGATGCTTATTCTCAGGTACAGAGCCTGTACCAGACGCAGAAGGCCCGCATGACTCAAAAACCGGGAGCTGTTGCTAAGAGCTCTGACAAGCTTCAGATTAGTAGTTTTGGTAAGGATATTCAGACTGCAAAGGCAGCACTTGCCCAGAGTCCTGATATCCGCGAAGATATTACCGCACCGATCAAGGAGCAGGTACAGAAGGGAACCTACAGCGTGAGCACAGAGAGCTTCGCTGACAAGCTTTTGGCAAAGTACCAGTCTATTGTATAAGTGAGGTGTCTGCGTGGCAAGTTTGATGGAGAACCTGATAGAGGTTCTTACAAAAGAATCCGGCGCATATGAGGGGCTTCTGGATATTTCCCGTCGCAAAACAGCAATTATTGTGAAGGGTGATCTGGAGGCCCTAACCCAACTCACGGAAGAGGAACAGAATGCGGCCGGTGTAATCACCAATCTCGACAAGAAGCGTCGAGAGATTACGATGGATATTGCCAATGTGTTGAACAAGGATGTTAACACTTTGAAGCTCAGTAATCTTGTTGAAATTCTTTCTTCAAGACCTGAGGAACAAAAATTACTCGCAAATGCTATTGAGCAGCTTAAGAAAAATGCGGATGCGCTTCAGCAGGTAAACAACCAGAACGGTGAGCTGTTGAAGAATTCCATCGAGATGGTTCAGTTTGAGCTGAATCT
>JAKSRV010000053.1 GCA_024403435.1 Lachnospiraceae bacterium | reverse complement strand
CGCACACCAAAAAGCCCAGTCTGGGTTCTCCGAAAGTCGTGATACTCTCATCATCGGTCCAGTCCGGCTGTGAGATAATAGCCACCTTGTAACCATGCGATTCCAATACGCGGCTGATTATAGCCGGCCCGAATGACGAATGGTCTACATACGCATCACCTATTACAAATACAAAGTCCGGCTGAGTCCAGCCGCGCTTTTTCATATCTTCTCTTGTTATAGGAAGAAAATCTTTCATACAACTCCATTCCGTTATTACAACTATCATAATCCAATTAATGCATTAACCTATATTGTATCATAGGATATGAACATACATATACGTTATTTGACACATGTACTTACATTAATGCAGTCTACCTGCAATAAAAAAACAGAGAATCAGCGTTGAGTTCTCTGTTTTTTCATATACTCTATATTATCTATAGACTTATATACAAAAAAGTATATTCAATTATTTACCTTATCATATGCAATCTGCTTAAACAAATTATAAAGTCCACTCTTGATAGCATTATTGTCATGGTCTGCACCTGTCACCTCATACCAAATATGGTCAGAACCGTTAGTGGTAAGGAGTTCATGATACTGCTTAGGATATGTTCCGACTACAGAATCTTTGGTACCGCAGCAGATAATAAACACATTAGGCTCAACCGCACCGTCTGCGAACCTCATCTCGCTCTCTTCCATCTGTCCGGGATGGGTCATAAAGCCGTCGGTAGTAGGTACGATTCCGGGAGCAGCTGAAATAGCGCATACATATCCGAAAAGCTCAGGTCTCTGAAGCGTGATGAAAATTGTCTCACGACCGCCCATTGAAAATCCTGCAAGATATGTGTTCTCTCTACCGGTAAGGACTGAATAATTGCTCTCGATATAAGGCATCAAATCATTAACTAAATCATTAATAAAATTGTCATAGGGAACACACTGCTCAGCAGTAAATCCGGGCTGCATTTCAGGATCCGCAGTCGCATACATATTAGGACACACTACAATAGTCTCCTCGATAAGTCCGTCTGCTGCCATATTAGCCACAATCTCTCTGATTTTATTATTTGCATCACTTGAGAATGAATATTCATTTCCAAAAATACCATGCAAAAGATAAAGAACAGGATACTGCTTATCTTCACTGTAATCGCCGGGAAGAATAATGCTGTATCCTCTATCCATTCCACAGGTCTCCGAATAATAAGTTCCATGAGTATAGTCACTATAATCAACATCTGTACGATGTGTAGACACTGACGAAGGGCATTTTTCTTCTATCTCATTATTAAGAACAAACTCTTCCTCTACTGAGGTTTGCTCGCTCTCTGTATCGGTAACAGCTTCGTTCTCAGTTGCAATTCCGCTTGCAAATGCATTCATTTCTTCTTCAGTCATTTCTAAGCCGGTGCTCTCATTCACAACATTATTATCTGCCACAGTAGTATCCTCCTGAATGGTTGTCGTTCCGCATGCACACATAAATGCGGTCATCAAAGCAATAGAAATTGATATGTATTTCTTTTTCATAATAATCCTCTTCGCATCATGATTTTTGACATATCTGCTATTCTATGTCTTTTTAGATGCATCACAAAGGTATTAAAACATTTACAAAATATATTTACCTATCAAATAATGCTTTATTTATCAGAATCTCCATTAGAGAAATTTCTCAATTTTTGCAATTTGTAATTTAAGCTCTTCCAATTCCTTTTTAAGGCTCTCCTTGTCGATTTCCTCAGAATCAGCAGTCACAGAATTTGAATTGCTATCATTGGAAGCAGTGTCTTCTTTTCCACCCTTTGAACCATTATTTCTTGCTGCTTTAGCTGCAGCGCGTTCTTCTCTTTCAAGTGCAAGCTGTGCCTGAACTTCACTTATAGAATTAACAACAATTCCTACTACTACATTCATTACTACAAATGAGCTGATTAACACAAATGGTACAAAATAAATCCATGCCCATCCAAATACCTCCATGACAGGTCTGGAAATGCCCATTGACCAGCTCTCCAGCGTCATTACCTGGAACAATGTATAAATACTCTTTCCTAATGTACCAAACCAATCAGGGAAAACCTCACCAAAAAGTGTAACACCTATAATGCCGAAAATATAATAAATCAATAGCAATAAAACCGCAGTCCAGCTGATTCCGGGAATTGATTTTCCGATTGCTCCGATAATCATTCTGAGCTTATCCAGTCTGGATACCAGTCTCAAAGCCTTCAGACCTTTCAATGCTTTCAGAGTTCTGAATACTCTGAAAATACGAAATACTCGCAATACCTTTAAGAAAGCAAGTCCTGAAAATACCGAGCATACTACAACAATCACATCAAACCAGTTCCAGGCATCTGTAAAAAATTTACCTCCGTATGCTACCAGCTTGAGCAATATCTCTATTATGAATATACCCAAGCATATATAGTCCAATATCTCCAAAACATTACCTATCGATGAAACAACCGTCTTAGAGGTTTGAAGGCCCATTATAATCGAATTGATAATGATTATTATCAAAATAGTATTTTGAAAAGATGCGCTGTCTATAAACTCTCTGTATTTTTTCACAATTATATCCTCTTAATTTATATGACCGAAATATCTAGGCTTTACGCCCAATATTTCGGTCACGATTTTTTTCATACTTCTTTTTATTATTTGCTAGATATATGCTTCACTATTTTATATTTAATTAAAAGGAAGTGGAATGGTAAACATATAAATAGTAGCTGCAAGGAATCCTACCACTGCGATAGCTACAATTACTAATCTGTTTGGAATCTTCTTAAAGATACCAACAATACCAAGTAAGAAAAGAACTACTGAATAGATAACTGTTACAAGATTGTACTTATCGCCCCACTTGTTGCTCTGCTGACCTGACTCTAATGACTCCTCTGACATTGCAAGATATTCCTGAGCTTCAACATAATATGTATCAATAAATCCTTCCTTTTCAAAAGGTGATACCACATATCCGGTAGTCTCTTCCTCTTCCAATGCCCATTCGATGGCCTCTGCAAGACCTTCTGAGCAATTGTTCTGGAGAAGAACGTCCATCATATATTCGTACTTTTCTACAGATGCATAATCTCCATCTTCGGCAGCAAAATCACGGTTAATCATCATCTCATAATAATTATTCCAGAAAATCATATCCTGCATTAGATTCTGAGAAGCTTCATTCCATGATGAGTTGCCAAGTGATGAATAGTTGTTGCTCTCTGCATAGCTGGTTGCCTGATTACCACCGTGAAGCGACGCAATCCAGGTTGCCCAAGCAGTAAAAACTGCTGTAATACCAAGCATGATAGCTACGATTATCTCAACCTTTGCCTCTGTGAAAACAGCCTTCTTTTCGGTAGCTTCTACTTTAGTCTCGTTCTTTTTATCTTCGCTCATAACTTTCCTCTCTTTCTTAAGAAAAAATCTGTTTTACTTACATTACCACATATTGCTCTCTAAGTGTAGGAATCCAACATTTATTTTCCTGATTAAGGTTCCAAAGAGCTTCCGCAAAATCAAACGGATTGGCTGTATTGCCCTCTACCATATCAAAATGGGTGGGTATCGCCAGATCCACTCTGAGCTTATCTGCCAACTGAGCAGCTTCCTCACATGACAGATTTCCGATAATTCCCTTGGCCTCGCGCTCTTCGTCACGTCCGTTGATAGGAGGGAAAAGTACATCTAAATGTCCCAATCCGCGAAGTGCCTTTTCAAGCTGCTCGGTCATATATGTATCTCCGAGATGAACCAGCTTTTTACCTTCAAGTTCGAAGCAATATACGAGATTGTGGTCTTTGCCGTTTGCATCAACCTGATGAACAGGATGCGCTGCAGATATACCCTTTACGCTCAGCTTACCGATTTCCAGCTGCATGGTCTCACCGTCTGACAGTCCCATTACTCTATCTGCGGCGATTCCCCATCCCACTACTTCATCGACACATCCTGCAGGAACGATAAACTTGGTCTCTTTATCTATCTCGGCTACTGCCTGAAGAGTCTCCTTTGCCATATGATCGATATGGTCGTGAGTGCAGAAAATATAATCTGCCTCCAATTCATCGTATGCCAATACGGGCGGATAATTTCTGATAGTCTTGCCATTCTCATCCACCAAATCATTAAGGACAGGATCTACCGCAAAAGCTACCTTGTCATTAAAAATCACAAATCCGCACTGACCAATATAATTGATTGCTATCATTATCTATTCTCTCTTTCTTAAGTCTGCTATAGAACTTCTTCCATAGTATATTGTTGTATATTCATTCCCAAATGGTTATAAAATCCAACCGCGTTGGGATTGCATTCCCAAGCATGAAGGGTCAGATTATAGTAGCCGTTCTCCTTGGCAAATTTCTTCGCATATTCATACATTTCTTTGCCGACATGCTGCCCGCGAGCATTTTCATCTATGCACAAATCATCTATATATAAAGTCTTATATGCATATGCGTTTGAGCATTCTTTACGGTCAATTGTCTGACAAAAGCAATGTCCTATAACCTCACCGTTCTCATCCTCATATACAAATATAGGATCCTCCGTCTTCTCAATAAGCTTAATAAGCTCATCCTCTGTATACTTCTGACCCTTTTCCTTAAAAAGATCAGGTCTGCCTACATGATGAACCAGTAAAACCTGTCCAAGTAACCTGTTAATTGCAGGGATATCCCTGTTTTCTGCTCTTCTAATCATTACAACGCCTCCGGGCATTATCGCGAAATCATCTCATTCACCAGCTTCACTGCCTGCTCAAATCTGCTGACATAATCACCGGTAATTATATGAAAATTAAAACCATTTTTTCTGTAGTACTCTTTAATCATATCGCTGTACTTAACTCTGTCTGCTGCGATTACCTCACTTCTGTCACCATCCTGTACCCATTCTACATCCGGTTCCAAAAACAGAATCAAATCATAGTTGTTCAGTGCCGCAATCGCCTCCGCCAGCACAGCATTTTTCTCGATATTTTCATCCTCGAGAAAGCCCATATAAAATCTGGTAATCAGACAATCCGTATCCTCGAAAAACACCTTATTGCTCTGACCGATCAGTCTCATCTCCTTAGCCTTGTGCTCCAAAAGAATTCTCGTGAAATCCTCCGAAAGCATATATATATCCGTACCGGACAGTTCAGACAGCTCACGTCCGACTTCCTCTAAATATACGGTATTGTAGTAATTGGCAAGATTAATCGTAAGTGTTGATTTACCGGCACTTTCGCCACCGATAATGAGTACCTTTTTTACATAATGGCTTCTCACAACCTGAGGCATCCAGTCCCAATGCTCATATATATTTTCACGAATCTCTGTCGAATTATATTTGCTTCTGGGGAATACAAAAAACTCACTATCGGGGTAACATACATTCCAAAAGCTCTCGGCATTGTAATCCGAACCGCAGAATACTACATCAATCGGCTTGCCGATCTGCTGCTTAACATAGTCGCAATCGGAATCCCATTTATCCTCCGTGTAGTCTTCTTTTCTGCTGTCATTATCTTTGAGCGTAATCAGCTTGACATTACCGATATGTTTGGTCAGCTGATATATCCATCTGATTTTTACTTTTAAGTCAGTATCTATTCCGTCATCTCTGTAAGAAATAACGATGTACAGCTCCTCACACATACCTGCTGCCTTGATAATACATTCCAGATGTCCCAAGTGCAGAGGATTGAAGGAGCCGCCATACATTCCGACCTTATATTTTTTACCGTTTACCATAAATCAAATCTCTTCCGAAGCCTTTATTTCTTCTGCTGCAGTGGTAACCTTAACTGAGCGCGATTCCTTCATCCACTTGATAAACATGATGATTGCATTTCCCAGATATATAGACCACATGAGAAGCATTGCAATACTGCCTTCACCATTGGCATATGCTACCACCCACATAATTACGGATACGGCATCGACTATTATCCAAATAATCCACTGCTCCGCAAATCTCTTGATCATCAGAATCTGAGCAACTATCGAAAATACCGTACTCATACTGTCCACAAGAGGAAGATTTCCTCCGAGGAGCTTTAAGATAAAGCTGTATGCAAAAACAGCTCCGACACTTACTGCTCCCCAGATTATATCCTGCCACCATTTCATGCGTTTCTTTTCTACAGTATTTTCGTCCTTACCTACATTTTTCTCCCAGAGAACCCATCCTATGATGTTCGTGGGAAAATAGTAAAGACCATTGAGCATTACGTCTCCGTAGTACTTTGCTTTAAACGCAATAAATACATAAAGTATGACATTGATTGTTCCAAAAAAGTAATTTGATACCTTACCCAAACCACAGAGGATTACACAGATTACACCGGTAACTGCTGCCACTATGTTCAATACGGTATCGAGAGTACTTTCAGCGGGATCGCGCATATATATCGATACACCGATGATGACCAAATTAGCCACTATCATCCATATAATATGCCACGGCTTCCATCCGCTCAGTTCTCTTTTTACTATTTCTTTTATCTTGCTCATAATCTGTTTACAGTCATAAAATCAACTGCTTTTCCTATTTTTTATATCATTTTTTAATCATTTATCTTTTCAGTCACTGATTAATCATCAGATCTTCTCAACTTCACATACATCTGAAGAGTGAAGCACAATCTTTGCACCGGGAAGATCCTTTGTCATTGATACCTTAATATCCTTACCGGTTCTGGTGGCAGTTACAGTACTTACATGCTCACCTGCCATATTGACGATTTCGCAGGTCGCGGTTGCTCCGTCCGCAAGCTCATAAATATGGAGTTCAACATTCTTTTCATACTCATAATCAGGTACTTCCACATCCCCACCCATAGCCAAAATAGTGTTGGGTGCAACATAGAGTCCCAATGAGAAATAATCATAGGTATCTGTATAATATTTTCCGCCGACTCTGGTCTCATTTGAAAGCAGATGAGTCCATTTTCCTTCGGGCAAATAGTAAGTAGCCGTACCCTTTTCGTTAAATATAGGTGCTACCAACAAACTTTCACCAAGCATATACTGCATATCAAGGAATGTACATGCAGGATCATTGGGATACTCAAATACCATCGGGCGCATTACGGGAGTACCCTTTTCATGTGCTTCCACTGCCTTTGAATAAATGTAAGGCATGAGTGAGCACTTAAGCTTTGTGAAATGTCTGACTACATCATTACTCTCTTCGTCAAACAACCACGGTACTCTGTAACTGGTAGAGCCGTGAAGTCTTGAATGTGAAGACAGTAATCCGAATGCCACCCATCTCTTGTAGAGATCGGCAGGTGCGGTATACTCGAATCCGGAAATATCATGACTCCAGAATGAAAATCCACTCATGGCAAATGAAAGACCACCGCGAAGTGTCTCTGCCATTGAAGGATAGCTTGCACTGCAGTCACCGCCCCAATGTACAGGGAACTGCTGGCATGTCGCAGTCGCACTTCTTGCAAAGAGACAAGCCTCGTTTTCGCCCTTTACCTCCTTAAGCAGATCGAACACTGCCTTGTTGTAGAGGTAAGTATAGTAGTTGTGCATGCTTCTCGGATCTGAACCATCGTAATACTTCACATCCAAAGGAATTCTCTCGCCGAAGTCTGTCTTGAAGCAGTCGATTCCCATATCAAGAATAGTCTTGAGCTTGTCGGTATACCACTTAGTAGCTGCGGGATTGGTAAAGTCCACCAGACCCATTCCGGCTACCCACTCATCCACCTGTTTTACTCCGTGACCGTCGGCGCGCATTACCAGATATCCCTTCTCAACTCCTTCACGGAAGAAGTCTGAATTCTGCGCGATATAAGGATTTATCCAAGCACAAAGCTTGAGTCCCTTTTCATGATATCTCTTGAGCATACCCTCTACATCAGGGAACACTCTCTCGTCCCATTCAAAATCACACCACTGGAATTCCTTCATCCAATAGCAGTCAAAATGGAACACTCTGAGAGGAATATTTCTCTCTGCCATACCGTCTATAAATGAAGTAACAGTTGCCTCATCATAGCTGGTGGTAAACGAAGTGGTAAGCCAGAGTCCGAAGCTCCATGCCGGAGGAAGTGCCGGACGTCCTGACAGAGCAGTGAAATTCTCAATAACCTCTGCGGGCTTGGGACCATACATAAAGTAATATCTCATCTGCTCGCCGGGTACACTGAAGGATACATTTTCTACCTTCTCACTGCATACCTCAAACTCAACATTATCTGTATTATCTACAAAAATACCGTATCCTCTGTTGGACATATAAAAAGGAACGCACTTGTATGCTACCTGTGATGCAGTACCACCGTCCTCATTCCATGTCTCTACAGACTGTCCGTTCTTGATAAAAGGAGTAAATCTCTCTCCCAAACCATATATATACTCGCCCGGAGCAACCGACAGCTGATTTACCATATAAGGCTTGCCATTCTCTGTAAAATAATTCTCGCCGGGAAGCATGGTAGACTTGGGTCTGTCATACTGAACATAAGCAAGATTTCTAAAACCGCAAGAGGTCACAACCTCACCGTTTACGATAAAAGAGTATGAGAAATTGTTGCGATCAACCTTTACCGTTACGTCTCCGGTAGTAAGACAAGCTGCATTCTCATTAATCTCTGTTGTATATTCAACCGAGTCCTCATTAAGTTCATATCTGGCCTCGTGGCTCTGATATGCAAGATAATGACTCGCACTGACTGCAATTGTATTTTTGCCTACTGCTCTAAACTCCAAAGTGATAGTGGGAAGATTAAGGACATCCCCACGTCCGTTAATCTTTCTGCATGGACAAAGTATTCTCATTCCCCCGGGAATCTCTGTCGCATAATGTGCATCTGAAGCGTAGCTGATTTTAGCTCGCTCACTCATCATCCAAAATCCTTCTGTAAATTTCATACCCCAAATACCTCCTTGTATTTCTACATAAAATAATTAATAAATATACTGACACCTACACATCGTCAAGGAATTATTTAACCTGATAAACCATAAATACATTTCCGCCCTCAGTATTTATGCTGTCACACAATTCTAAACGATATCCCTCAAATATACTCTCCAATACTTCTAACGATAATCCTGTATTCTCTTTTTTTACAAAGTATACATTTTCACCGTGAAGTAATGCATCGATTGCAGAATCATAGCCCCATAATGCCAGTTTGTCCTCAACTAACGGACTTCCTGTAATCCAACCACCTAAAATAAGATAGTTTTCTTTTTTTCCGCTGTTGTCCAATATTGCATATTGAGTACGATTGACTGTGGCATACACATCCATCAAATATAACTTTTCAGGATTTTCATCAAAGTAATTATAGATGGCACAATCTTCTTTATTCTGCTTTATCAAATTATCCTGTTTTTCAAGTGTTGCCTTCATATTAATAAAAGCAACGACCGGTAAAAGTAATGTAAACAGTATTACAACTGCCTTACCTATTACTTGCTTACCTTTTTTTTCTTTGCCGCGCAAAATATTCCATGCAACACAAATCAATGTGATTATCTCTATGAAAAACAAAGATAACGACACTCTCTCAGGAAATCTTCCCTGCAACATGAGGTAAATCCAAATTGCACTTCGACCGATTCCAAAACAAACTGTTATGGCTAAACCTTTCCAATTCTTATATGTAAATGCAAGCACTATCAGACCAAGATACATAAAAATGATAAGATAGTTGTAAGGGAACTCTTGGCCACGTGACAAAAGACCGGTGCGGTAGCTCCATAAAACCTCACCCATAGTCGGAGCCATAGGACTCTTGATTCCATACTCACCCGGATTGAATTCTGCCATTTTTTCCAAGCAATCTACCGAAAGCTGTTCATCCAACATCAAATCATATGATAAATATAGACTCATTTGGTCATTTGTAATTCCTATACTGTCATAGTAAGATGTAGCTGCTTCACCCTCCCATACTCCGGTATAATCATACAGGTCTGTGCGTACCTTATTAAACTCACTGTATTCTTTCCAACCGCCTTGCGAATACATAATTCCGTGAACTATACCAAACAGCAACACGATAGCACCAAATACACCGATTTTTTTCAATCGTATTTTCCAAATTTTATCGCTGATAATACGATAAAACAGAATACCGAATATGAAAGGCAGCAAGATAAAGAAAACTTGTCTTCTAATCAAAAAACAAATAATTAACGGAATATAATCTCCGAATCCTTTGATTCCTTTCTCGTCCTTCTCTTCAGCCGTTCCTACCAAAAAGAGACCTGTAGAACCTATAACTGCGGCAGCAACCGTATAATGAATCATTAAATATTGCGGCAGGCATATAGACGTAAATGCCAAAACCACGATACATATGCCCCAAATATATTGCTTGATATTTTTTGCAAATGACAATACCCTGTTTAACACGAGTGCAAGACATGATACATAGCATCCAGCCAAAAACAAACCAAGCCAAGGTATATTTCCGGCAACAGAATATAGCAAAGCCAATAATGCGGTAAGCGGCTGTCCCATATACACAGCCATACTGCTTGGGGTTCCTGACAATCCACCGGACATAATACTCTGCATCATGATATCATCATTCAAGCAATACAATATGTTAAATCGCAAGCTGATAAAAACCCAATAAATCACTGAGATTCCTATCACCCACAGTAACTGCTTTTTTTCTTTCATTTGATATCTATACTTCATAGAAGACCATAAAAATAACCTTGATGTTTTCATTTTATATATTCATTCTATCTTTTTTGAGTATTTCGTTTATTCTTCGCATTTTCAAATACTTCAAATATAACTTTTAACGCACATACAGACAACAAAACGTATATTCCCCCAAAATGGAATAGATATCTCGCTCTTGCTTCAAAAATCCACTCAAACAAAGTGAGTCCAATAAAACCAAGCATAATTATATTTATCTCTCTACTCACTTTGCGTTTTTTAATGATATTTATTAATCCGCCAATAAAGCTTATTCCCAAGATACCACACCAGATAATCTGACAATAATCCGCATATATGATAAAATTCTCGCGTTCTACATAATAGAAGCTCCTTAGAAAATCTCTAATTTTAGAGTTTCCGCTATACAAATCATAGCTATAAAACTCACCTTCTTCCCACCATGCAAAAGTTCCGTCAGCATAATTACACAATGTCTTACGTGTCATAAAACGAATAAATGAATCGGGTGTATATGTTTTTAATCTATCAACATATGCTTCTCTTAATATCTTTACTCTCTCACTGCTGGTTTCGATCTGATCTGCAAACATATAATCATCAACATTGCAGACACCATCGGAATCTTCACGCATTCCTGTTAGGAAGTAATACCAAATATTTGTTTCTCTTTCTTTATCTAATTCTATATCATACAGCTTGGGCAGCATCTTTATTGTGAAACCCATAATAGCAAACCCAACCATAAACGCAATCACATAATATAAAGCTTTCTTTACTTTCTCCTTATTGATTGCATTTTCAAAAAAGTGAACTCCTTCTACACCAATGATTGCAATCGTAATAATAATTGACTGGGGCTTAATAGAATAACCCAATACCGTCAACACACCCAAAAGAACAGTCAATAATACACCCTTTTTTTTATTACGAATCAACAAATACACTAATAATTCCAATAATGGAAATATCATAGACATAGTATCCGAATATGGCACTACAACCCATGGTGAAAGACCAAATAGCGCTACAAAAATAATATATGCAACTATACCCTCTACCTTACCGCAAATAATTTTTGCATTTAAGTATACTAAAAAAGAACTGATAGCAAGTATCAGACACTGTGCCATAATACAGGCATAATAAGCATTACCATATCCCAAAAGATTTGCTGCACTCACAACAAATGAAAAAATAATAGAAAGTGTAAGATTATTCGGATATATACTAAAATATCCCTCTATTCCGTTTTTAAGTTCTCCGTATTTAGCAATATCTTCCGCCGCAAGCATTACATAATGTACGTCCCAACCTGTCTTGAAATAATAATGATATGACATAAATAGCAATAATAAAAAATGCACTATTGATGCTATTACGATTAATAAATCCACATATCTATTCTTCTGTATTTTTTTACGGCCTGAATACAATGCAAAAAAAAGAATTCCCAGTATTGCACAACCAAAAAAGAAAGAAAGAAACATTGGAAAAGAAAAAATTCTTTTACATGCATAATCTATTTGTTGAAAAAAAAGTATTATTCCCACAACAATCAAAATCGTAGCAAGAAATATATACTTGATAATTTCAATTAAACTCCGTTTCTTTTTCACTTATTATGACACCTCATATATCTTTGCTTTTTTCTTTATATCTGAAAATAAAAACAATGAGAATACAACAAAAGCAATTATATTTATCATTCCCATATTCTGGAATAAATATAAATTGTAACCATGCAACACTGTAAAATAGCTGAAAAGAATAATCGTTATCACAAGTATTGCATACCACAGCCACTTTTTATGGCCCATTACCCATATTAGCAGCAAAACCTCTGCTACAAATCCGTATCTCTCATGCATCTTCGGAATCAAATATGCACAACAAAGTACAGTCCATACTCCCAGTCCCAATATTGCATCATTATCTAACTTATTAACATTTTTCTGCAAATACAAACAAATAAACACAAAGGTAAACAATACAAACATAAGGCCTACCTTCAGATATAAATCATATTCCTGTGCTGGGAACCAGTAATAGATATTAGGGAAATTGGCTGATAATAATTCTCCTTCATCAATCTGTGAAAATAGAATATTATATATGCCCTTGATTCCTTTCTGAGAAAAAATCATTCCGGGAAGGCTGGTTACCAAAAATCCAATCGGTATCAGCAAAAAATTAAGTATAGAATACTTTTTATTGATCAAATAAATAATGACAAACAGCGGGAAAATGAACAGTGCCTGAATCTTAAATGCCACAGCAACTCCGTATATCAAAAAACTCAAGGGATACTTTTCACTGAGCATAAACAATAAAGCCAACAAGATAAAACATGTATATATCGAATCACACTGACCCCAATACGCACCATTAAGCATTACAAGAGGAGACATAAATACACAGATATATGCTGCAGAAAAACTATATTTATTTCCATATACTTTTCTACAAAGCAAACCGGATACTACCGCCATTGCCAAATCAAATAAAATACCCACTCCTTTGATAGTGTAATACTTGTTGATTGGAATATATGTAAGAAGCGCAAGAATTGTAGGATACGGATAATTATAGTTACCGGTATAATATTTCAATCCCAATAAACCACCATCCGCTTTCAGTTGGTCATACCATGCACATACATAACTGGTAAAATCCGAGTGAGAATAAGGGATCATTTTATATCTGCAAAAAATACCAGCAATAGTAACCACAATGACTGCAATGACATCAAAATTATTTTTCATCCAATCCAAAAATAATTTTTCTTTTTTTCCGGTATTAAAAAGCGAAGTTATATTCATACGTCCTCCACGTAGTAACCTTATATATTACTTGTATGCTACACATATTTCTTTATATGTTATGACTTGATAACCCTGTGCCCTGTACTCATCTGCAAACCAGTAGGAAACAATGTACACGCACTCTTCGTTCTCAGGTGGAATCTCAAAATATATATTACCAATCCTAGTCGGGTGTAAATATGCAGACGGATAATATTCATATTCCGTCTCATTAATGTAAGTCCCCGGTGATACCTCCGCCAATAGCAGTATCTTTGGATAATACACATTTCGTACACATATAACAGTTTCATTATCATTACTCAGATCCATTGCTTTATCGACCGCTTCAATAATTCCATCTTGATAAAATGTTCCGAGTACAGGTACATATCGCTTAATATAGTATCCCATAAACAATACAAATATACCTAGCATTCCCACAATTGCTACGTACTTTATTATCTTGATCTTCTTGGCTATAAGATTTATGACTGCCATCAGACCGATTGCATTAAATGCAACTATACTTATATGTATAGCATTGATACGGGTAATATTTACCTGTACTGTTGCACCGATAAGTAACGCAGCTATAAACTGGATCATCAGAAAAACACTCAGTTCCAACTGCTTTTTCTTTATTCCAACTACAATCTGTCTGATACATATTCCGAATCCTATTAGTGAGAACAACTGAGCACCATGATAATAAATTCCAAATTTATCTATACTGTTCCAAATCAATTCATCATTTTGCAAAAACAACATCTTTGCAGTATATAACAAATTTGCCGGAATATTATCAACTGATATATCTCCGCCTCTGAAATAGAGCATTTTCGGTATTGATATAAAACTGGTACGAATTTCCTCTATATAGCCGGAATTGACCAGTATGAACAATAGCGCAGGTGTCGCCATTACACACAAAATCAAAAAAGCTATCATCACAAATATGTCCGGCTTCATTTTTTTCATCAGCAAAACATACAGCAACTGAAGGAAAACTATCACCGGTATAATAATCCATATCGCCGAATAGCAATAGATCGTAAGTCCATAAAAAAATGCCGACAGCATATAATACTTACTATTTTTAATGCCTTTCACAAAAAACAGCAGTCCGAAAATCAAAAATCCGGGTGCAAGGTTTGACTCTAATCCATAACGTGCCTGCATAATATGCCATGGTGTAATCGCCAATAAACCTGATATACAAAATGCTACCTTATATGAATACTGTGTCTCTACAAGCTTGAATATCGCATATATGGTAAGTACCGCAATTATTGCCTGAGGAAGTCTGATAACCCACACATGATTACCAAACAAAAACAGAAACGGAATGGTCAAATAACTGTATAGAGCATTCATTCCGCTTCCCCATGCAGTCAGATACATAGGAAACCTATAACCGTAGGAATCAGTTCCGTATTTCAATAGACATAAGGCTTCATATCCTGCATAAGCTTCATCCTGATTGAGTCCTGCGGGTGCCGAATTAAGAAACGCAAAACGTGACAATATTCCTACTATCAAACATGAAAACAATGCTATATATCTTCCGTTAGCTGATATAAAATCTATTAATCGTTTCTTCAAATCTACTAATCCTTCATTTTAGTACTATGTGTATAAATTTACTTTTATTAATTCCTAGCTAGTAAGCAGACATTTTCTGTGTGTACCGTATGTGGGAACATATCCACGGGTCTTACCTTCATTAATTTATATCCATTACCACACAAATATTTTAAATCTCTCGCCAGAGTTGCTGAGTCGCATGACACATACACGATTCTCTCCGGAGACATTGCTACCATCGTACGCAAGCACTCTTCGTCGCAGCCCTTTCTAGGAGGATCGACTACTATTACATCGGGGCGGCTCATATCTATTCCGTTATTTTTGTCATCACGAA
>JAKSRV010000052.1 GCA_024403435.1 Lachnospiraceae bacterium | reverse complement strand
CATACAAACGATGCGGCATCTTCGGTAATGAGACTCGTGGATATGGGTGTAGAACCTTTCATGGTAGCCAGCTCAGTAGTGGGTATCATTGCTCAGAGACTTGTCAGAAAGGTATGCCCTGCCTGCAGTGAGTGGGAGCCTATGACTCCTGAGGAAGAGGATATAATAGGTCGTCCTCTGATGCGCGTAAAGCACGCACATGGTTGTAACCTGTGCAATAACAGCGGCTATAAAGGAAGAATATCACTTCATGAAGTACTCCCTATGGACAAAACACTGCGTCAGATGATTACTTCCGGTGCTTCTGTAGATGAAATGAAGACATATGCGGTAAATAATCTTGGAATGGATACCTTGAAAGAGAGCGCAACTCAGTTGGTTGAACAGGGTATAACTACTGTGGATGAGCTGCTTAAGGTTGCATATTACGAATAATAACTGTATACTTCGTGTAAAATTAATCTGTGTAAAATGTATAAATTTCGCGAAGATGTTTGTTGAACATTTGTAACAAAAAAGTAGTAAAATGGTATCAATAAATAAACAATTTGTACGATATATATATTGAATGGTCGTACAGAAAACGATTTATTAAATTATTCCGATGAGGATTTATAAGGAGGACATTATTATGAAGATTTATGACAGACTTAAGAAGGTACGCGAAGACAACAAAGGTTTCACACTCGTAGAACTTATCGTAGTTCTCGTAATTCTTGCTATCCTGGCAGCTATTCTCGTACCTGCTCTTTTAGGATACATTGACAGAGCGAAAGAGTCACAGTATGAACTTGAAGCCAAGGCGGTTCTTACAGCTATGCAGGGCGAAGCATCTAGAGCGTATGCTTATGCAGAATCAGGTGATACATTGGAAGATTATATAAGTGCAGATGATGCAAAAGATGGAACAAATAGTTATGTCGGCTATACAAATCGTGTAGCAGATACTGCAAGTGTTACAGAACTTTCAATTGATTCAGTTACTACTTTGGCTGATGGTGCAGCTGAGGGCACTACTCCTACTCTTAGAGATAACTTCACTATTACCGGATGCGAGATTACCTTTGTTTCTGCAAATGGTAATAATGTAACATGCGTGCTTGTTGATAAAACTGGTTGGACATGCAAAGTTAATGAATAATAATAAATACTACTAATGTGAAACATCCTAAGGGAGCCGATAAGGCTCCCTTTTTTTGACTAAAAATCTGCAACGAACAGCATTTGCAAATTGGGTATTTCCTTGCATGAAAATTTAATGCCCCAACCATAAAAATATTTCAAAAATCCCTAAAAAATAGCAAGAAAATTGCCGAAATAAATTTATAAAGAAATATGTTAGAGGGTGCATAAAATCGCGTTTTTATGTTATAATTAATTACTTATAAATATATTTCGTTTTGACAGGCACAGAGGTAACGGAAATGCAGAATAAAGGCAGATCCAACTTCATAAGAAATCGACTCAACAAGGGCTTCACTTTGGTGGAGCTTATTGTCGTGCTTGTTATTATTGCTATACTTGCAGCAATGACTGCGTGGGGAATCATCGGATGGATGGATTGGTCCAGATTCAACAAAGAAAATGAGTATGCACAGTCACTGTTTATTGCTGCGCAGAATCAGCTTTCTCAGTACGCTACAAACGGCAGACTTGAGGAGCTTCAGGAAAGTTTTGCAGATGATGATAACTCGGGTTACGTGTACACCAATCACGGTGTAAACATCACCGGAGCTTTTGCTGAGAAGTTTATTAAGGACGAAGAGGGTAGAGTATACAAGCTTGATGAACTCTTCCCCGAGAGTGCAGGAAAAACTGAAGCAGACCTTTATCGCAACGAGATTATCTCACTTCGTGCAGAGACCGGAGATTACAACAGCTACTTGGCAGATCCGTCAGCTTTTAGAAATAGTGATCCTGCAGCATATTGGGTATTTGAACTTGTGAGTTCGTTTATCTATGATCCCGCAATTCTGAGCGGAAGCAATGAGACAGGTGCAGCAATTTGTATCGAAATCACTCCCGAGGACGGACAGGTATTTTCTGTAAGCTACAGTGATAAGTGTGATGCTTTTGTATACAAGCAGAAGGAAAATGCAGCTGTCGGCAATCGCAACAATAAGCTTATCGCAGATATCGAGGACAGATCAGAGGGTATTCGCCGTGACAACATGATCGGATACTACAGTGTTGAATCGCTCTACAAGGCAACTACCAACGTGACTTCGGAAATCGAAATCAGCAGTGTAAGACTTTACAATCTTGAGGTTTTCTATGAGAGCTTCATTCTTGCAAAGGATTACAGAGCTTATACACCATTACTCACTTATACACTTACATTGAATGGTTCGGAGGATCTTGATGATAAGGTTCTGACTGTTACCTTGGATGGTACCCAACTTCAGAATACCAAGACAGTTATTTCTTGCCCCGTCAGCAGATACGACGAGAGTGGCAATGAGGTTGAGTTGGGCTCATTTGATTTTATCGCATGGATAGGAACTCAGAGTGAGGTTAACATAATTTGGGATGCTGCAGATATTCAGGCATCTTCTTATCAGTATGAGAAGGATTTGAGTAAAATCCGTTCTGCAGAAGCGGCAAATACTGAGTTCGCTGACACCTACAGCTATTTCAGATTTGGTGTAGGAACTGATGATGTATATGCATCTGTAAAGGCACAGGGTCAGGGCTTTGAGACTAGTAAAGCTGCTACCAATTTTGGCAACCTTAATCCTGCCAAGAATCAGCAGGCCAAGAATCCGGTGTTCGCAGGTAAGGTTACTGAAGAGTGCGGTGATATGACATCAACACACGGAACAGTACTTGACTATACATATTCAGTAAGAAATGCAAGACATTTTTATAACATCAGATATATCGAGGATATCTCATACGAGACCGAAGCAGGTAGCAAGGAGCTCGCTGAACTTATCCATGGTGTTGCCTTTGAAATCAAAGAGGATATCGACTGGAATGAATTCTGCAAGGATGACAAGGGCGGTTACCTGCGCAATAGCGACGGTAGTTATCTGTACAATAGCGACGGAAATATTAGTCTGTCAAAACTTAACGGACATCTGCTGACAGTTGAAAAAATCAACGGTGTGTCTGTTGAGACTACTATTGATTCGGTAGATACCACTAATTGTGATTTCCCTTCATTTGCATTGATAAGAGAAAACGATGCTATTGTAGGACGTGGTGGCAACAGCGGAACTGAGGCATGTGTTCTCAGTGGATTCTCTATGTCAGAAGTTTCTGACGATTTGTACGGTATATATAAGCATGCGCTGGATGATGGCGTATATACAATGCACTCTGTAGGACTTGTTAATGTTAACTACGGTGCAATGGCTAATCTTGTACTCGACAAGGTGATGGTATCCGGAACTCAGTATATCGGTGGATTTACCGGTATAAATGCAGGATATGTAAATGCATTGACCACAAGAAATACCGATGACTTAAGTATTGTTCAGGGTAAAAAGGATGTGGGTGGAATCATAGGATTCCAGATGCCTACTGAAGAGAATTTGGTGCTTGAGAATCTCGTAAATAATGCTACCGTTGAGGGTATTCATGCTGTTGGCGGTATTGTCGGCATGGTCAGAAATGATTTTACAAACGTTAAGTTTGACGGCCTCCGCGGATATACTGATTTGGCTGATGAGACAAGTGCACCGGCTGCCGGAAATCAGGGTAATCATTATGGTTGGAACAACGGTCATGGAAATGGCAATGGAAACGGTAATGGTAATGGTAATGGTAATGGCAACGGTAACGCTTACGGAAAGTACAAGAAAAAGCATATAGCGGATGTTATTGAAGGAAAAGTTGATGTATCTGTAACCATTACCCAATGCGAAAACTACGGCGCAGTATTGGGTGTTGAGGCTTCTGAACTCAAGGGACTTGTTACCAGCAGTATTGTAAATGTCTCTGATCCCAGATACATCGGAGGTATCGCAGGATATTGCTATAACCGTAATTCTGCAAATACTGATCTTGTTAAGATTGACAGGTGTACAAGTGCTCCCAAGTATGATGTTGCTAAGCTTCAGTCTATTCTTGGAAACAAGACTCTGCTTAATGCTAAGCTCAAGGGTACATATGTAGGCGGTATCGTTGGATACAACTATTACGGAACCATCAATAAGTGTGTGACTTCTTCTGCTGACGGCAAGGGCGGATTCATTTTTGGTGACAAGTATGTAGGTGGTATCGTTGGTCTTAATATCGGACCTGCAAGCGGAATACTTGGCTCTGATGATGCAACCAAGGGGGTTAATAACAACCATGTAATCGGTAACGAATATGTCGGAGGAATCACCGGTTGCAATGCGAATGTACAGGCAAAGGATGATAAGGGAAATGATATTTCTGCAGATGGGGCTAAAGATCCCGAAAAGCTGCAGGGAATTTTGCTCCCTAATACCGGAAGAAGCCTCAATGTAAAAGTTGATAATTGGATTAACAAGGGCGTAGTAATCGCAGTTAAGAATTATGCCGGAGGAATCACCGGATACAATACCGGATGGATTTACAGATGTAACAGTGTAATTGATTCTAATGTTGCAGATTCTTATTTTGCGAAGCTTTATTCAGGTGACTATGTAGGTGGTATCGCAGGTTACAACAACGGTATCATCGGTAACAGTAACAGAAATATCGCGGCAAACAATATCGACAGTTCTGTGACAAGTGCCGGAGATGCTTTTGGCATCGTAACCTATGTAAAGGGACATAACTACGTAGGTGGAGTAGTAGGCTACAATGATGAGAAGTCTATCATCGAGAATTACACCGTAACCGGTGGATATGTACTTGGTGATGAAGGAAGCTGTTTCGTAGGCGGATATGCAGGATTCAACGCATCAGCTGATTTGCTGATGAATATGGAGACTAAGCAGAGCCGACTTATCACTTCAAATCCGAATTATGTAAACGGCGCTTACTTCGTAGGTGGAGTAATCGGCGGTAATATTATTAATACCAGCGGGTTGAAGAGTAGCAGTGGTGGGGCAAACTCATATCATGGAGCGGCAAACGCTACTAATGTTGAATATGTATATGCTGAATTTGCTGAATGGAATTATGATTGGAATAGCAATTTATACTATGCTTATAAATTAAAGATTCACAATGGTACAAGTAGCGATATTTCTAGCTGGAGTGTTGATTTGAATGGAATAACTCCGAGCCGATTTGTTTCGTGGGATAATTCTGTTAAGTATATTTCGGCTCAAGGATTATTACAGTGGAATGCAGCATATGTCTATAAAGTGAGTAGAGGACAGACTGGTAATTTTGATAACGCAATGGTTTATTTCCGTTCTCAGGCGGAGTGGGAGTATTACAGGGCAAATAATCGTTTTAAAGTATATTATTACGACAATGCCAACAATTATGTAGGAAATTATTCTGGGGAGTATGATGGAGAAAGTATTGTTGACATATCATATTCAGCGTTTGAGCACGATGATTGGAATCATCGTGTAAAGTTACAGTTTGAAATTAAGAATAATACAAACAATGTCATACCTAATTATAGATTGGAAATTCTTAATATTCCTGAAGGTACAACAAAGTGGACTGAAAATGGAATGAATTGTACGTTTAGTGATGGTAAATTGGGAATTACTGATAATACAAACAATTCATTTATACGGACTGATCGTGCAACGACAGTAATGGTTGGATTGCAATTTACTAATAACGATGTGAGAGATGCATTCCTTAACAATGTGTCATATAAGATATACTTCAATAATGTTGAGTATGGTACGAACGTAGAAGAGCTACCTACTGAATCACCTAATGAAGAGGAAGGTCCTACCGGTATTCAGATTTCTGCTCAGTTCAAGACTGACAACTTCATGGGTACTCTTGCAGGTGAAGAGTTTGTAGGTGGATTTATCGGATACAACCTCCTCATTGAGGAGAACGGAAATGATTCATGGATTACAAGTAATGATGACCTTGGAAGAGGCGCTACATACGTTATCCAGAAGAAGCTTGTAGAGAAGATTAATGGTATCAACACTTCAATGAGCGGTGATGCTGCTCTGGTTGAGCGTCTTGATACTGTAGAAAATCTGAGTCAGAAGGTGCTCGGCGATGCATCACTTTTGACTCCTTCTACAGGAAGTGTACTGATATCAGGTCAGGGAGATGATAGCGCACAGGCTTCTCTCGGTTCTGTTACCGCACAGATTTGTGCGGGTGGTGTGCTCGGTTACAACGATCCTTCAACATACATGACTGTAAAGAATGTTGTAAATGGTAGTATGGTTACTGCTAAGACTGCAGCAAATCGTACTTCAGAGCAGATGGTAGACAGCAATAACACCAGAAGCACCGATATGCTCGGTAAGCCTTTTAAGTATACCTATTCGTATGTTGGTGGTATTGTTGGTAAGGTTACTCGCAGAACTACTGTTGATAACTGTCAGAATTCTACACTTGCTATTGTAAAAACAGCCGGCACATATACCGGTGCATTGTGTGAGATTAATGACGGTAAGATTATCAACTGCAAAGTATCTAACTTTGGTAACGGAGCAACCGATTATATCGGTGGTCTCTGCGGACTGAACAAGACCGATGGTAAGATTACTAAATGCTCATTTATCAATAAGACTGTCAGCGGACGCAATGTTGTCGGTGGTATCGCATGTGAGAACTTCGGTGAAATCAGTGAAATCACATTCAGCGGCGCAAATCTGTCAGTTTCAGGAGTTGATTCAGGAGAGGGTTATAAGCTTGGAATCAGCGGAATGTATGCTGCATTCAATGCAGGAAAGATTGTTTTGGAGGGTGATGTTGAAGGCTATTCAATCAACTCTGCAGGACGTTATGTAGGTTCACTTGCCGGTGTAAACGGTGGTGAATTTGTAAATAAGAAGATTACCAATCCTGATGCATGGAATCAGCAGGAGAATATTGTTGTGCACGGTAAAGTTACCGGTGATATGACTGTCGGTGGAGTAGTTGGACTTAATATTGCCGGCGCTTCAGACATGGCATTCTTTACCAATGAAGCATATGTGACTGCTATCCACGGAGAAGCGGGTGGAATTGTCGGCGAGAATGCAGCCGGCAGTGACATTTATTACTGCATAAATCAGGGATTGGTTGTAGCGAGTGATGCCGGAAATGCCGGTGGTATTACAGCTGTTAATTCAGGACTCATCAGAGATTGCTATAGCTATGTGACAGTAAGCGCAGCAAACGGAATGAGCGGCGGAATTACAGCGATAAATGAAATTGGAAGTGAAATAGTTCACTGTGTTGTAGAACCTAAGACCGGTTCAACTGAGTTGAAGTTCTCAGCACCTATCGCCGCAGGTGCAATCGCTGCGGAAAATAACGGACATATTGCAAATAACAGAGTGGCAAATGTGACGGTAACCGGTTATGCAAATGCAACGGGTACTGCTCTTGGTGTGGTTGCAGGTAGAAACCTCGAAGCCGGACTGATTGAGATTGGCGGAGAAGGTGTATCGAGTGACGACAATACAAGCGGTGACAATGCAAACAATGGTCAGAATGATAATGCAGGTGGTAACGGAGCAGGTTCTGATTCCGGAAATGGCAATCAGGGTGCTGCGGATAAGTACAAGTATTTATTGGAAACGAAAATAGATCAAACTCCGGATTGGGGAACAAACGGTTATCCTCAGTCATATAGTGTTTATTTTACTAATGTTGGTGAGAATAGACCTAATAGTTTTAAAATCGAGATTAGCGGTATACCCGAGGGAACCACTTACTGGAACTCCGGATCTCCATATAATAATTTGGAAAATGGTAAATTAGTAATAGATCATTTTTATGATCAAAATGCTATTGCTTCAGGAATTCGTAATAGTATTCCATTTGGTTTGGTTTTTGATAGTCCTGAAAAACGAGCTGGATTTGCAGAGAATATCATTATCAAAATTTACTTCGATGAAACTTTATATGGCATCCATGAAAAGTTCTCATCTACCTCAAGTCCTCTTACAGGCGGAACCGGAAATGGTGGAAATAACTCTGGAGGAAGTAACAATGGTGGAAACACCAACGGTGGAAGCAACAATGGCGGAAGCTCTAACGGCAGTAGATATAGCATCTCTGATTCAAGAGTTATCGTTACCGGAGAGTATTCAATAGCAGGTGGTATTTCTGGTACAAACAGCGGAACTATTAGAGGTATATTGGATGAACAGGGTAATAAGCCTGTAGTCAATAATGCAGTAATTATGGACGGTGTAGCGATTGCCAGCCTTGGCGGTGTAGCAGGAAGCAATACCGGAAGAATAGAAAATATCGCGGTTGTTTCTTCAATAGAGGGTAACAACGGATCTTCTGTATTTGGCTATGGTGGAATAGCAGGAGTTTCGGGTTATGTAAACCAGACCGGCGCGGGCAGAAGCAGAGCAGCAGTAGAAAATACTATTATTAATTGTTCATTCGATGGTTATATCCATGCATACGGAACTTCAGGAACCATGGCTAATGTTGGTGGTATCGTTGGAATCAATGGTTACGGTTCTACTATTGATAACTGCATCATTGGTGCAAGAAGCGACTCACAGAATCAGTCTTCTATGAGGACTGTTATTTCTGATGGCGATGTAGAAATGATCAACAAAATCGTCAATGCTACGGAATCGGATTATGAGGCTACTATTTTAGAAGTTGCCGCTAAGCCTGATATGACAAGCTATGCGAATGTCGGCGGTATTGCAGGCTGCAATTATGGAAATGTGATTGCTTGCGACAATTATACTTATTCAACTGATAATGTAATGATTGTTACATTTGGAGGAAATACCGGCGGTATTATCGGTATGGAATATGTTGGGGGATCTGCAAGTGGTCGTGCTCCTACAAATGATGCAGAAGCAGTATACCTTTCAACAGGTGAAAATTGGGCAATCGTGCAGAGCTACGGTGAAAACGACAGAGGTTGCGGTGGTATCTTTGGTAGAATTGAGTCTTCTGAGGACCTTTCCTATATCAAAAACTATGCTGACGTTACCGGAAGATATGCAAGTAACAATAAGACCGGAGGTATTGCACCGTATCTTGAGCAGAAGGATAAGCCCATGGTTTATCTTTATGAGGTTTATAACTACGGTGATATCGATGGAAACGGTATGGCTGCAGGTATGTTCTCTGAAATCAGAGGTGGTACTGCTACTTTAGAGCGTTGCTATAACTTTGGTAACATTAGTTCTCAGTATCGTATTTCCGGTGGATTTGTTGCTTTCACACAGTATCAGAACGGACCTTTGTATTTTATAAGCTGTGAGAATCATGGTAATGTATACTGCCATTTTGTAAAGGATGTACAAGGTGTTGGTGGTTTTGTTGGAAGAACTGTTGATGTAATCAGCGGTGTAGATACATCATTGTATTTTTACGATTGTGTCAATACGGGCATTGTATCAGGTAATCCTGAAAAACTTGCTAGCAAGGCGCGTAATGGATATATGATTGGTTCATTTGTCGGACAGACTGCAGGAACAGGACTTACGTTTGAACTTTGTCGTAACTACAATACGGATACAGATTTTTCATTTGGATTTAGCGGAAAACAGTCACCAGTTCTCATTGATTGTTTCGATGCTAGCCTTTTGTACAAGGAGCATACCCAGCAAAGAAAGTGGGGAAGTTTCAGTCTGGAAAATAGTGTTACTTCCGCTCTTGATAGCTATTATCTGAGTGATTCGGATGGAATTGTATTTGATGACACTAACTACGGAGTATACTTCAGCATTCATCAGTCAAATGGGGCCGGAATGAATGCTAAGATAATGGGTTATAATGCGGAAGGAATATTGACCGATTATTCATATCAGTATAAAGAAATAAAAAATCCCAAACTGTATTTTACTGCTCCCGGAATATTGACAAGAATAGCAAGTGCCGGTCAGACGTTCATGAATCTAACCTATGAGGATGATTCGAAAGGTATATATGCATTGAATGTACATTTGTGGAATGGTCAGGATGACCCTTCAAACACAAGCATGCCATCATATACATTAAAGGCAAAATTTATTTACTCTGATGGTACAGCAGAAGAGACGGAATCTATTTCAGCATATGGCAAAAATCAGATAACGGAAGAATCTACCATAACGTTAATTAATCCCAGATACGCTACTGATAAGAAACCTATTGCAGTTATTATTATTCCCGAAGAACCCGGAAACGCCAATCCGAGATACAATTTGCGCGGTTTTTCGTATATTGCTGCTGCAAATGTTTCAGCGACAGGAGAAGGAGTAGAGAATTCTGATCTTGACTATACTGTAATAACATATGTGGGAGATAAATATGGTACCACATTTACAATCGACAGTTCTGTTGTAAGCTATGATGACGGAAGTAAGGTTAATGCAAATCTCGGAGATAAGAAACTTCCGGCCGATACATATTGGGATACAAGTAATACGTACAGATATTTCGATGATGTGTTTGATATAAGTTGGAAGGAACCTTATAAGTTCTATAGATGGGATGCTTATGAGGTGGTTGACCCTATTGCAAAGAAAAACAAACCTAATTGGCTCGAGACAACATTTAGTGTGTCAGAGGATAGTTCAGCACCGGGAATTGAAAGTATAGTATTCTATCTTTCTAATAATAATACTGCTGCACCGACTGACGAAAAGGGAATAAATGGAATTAGAACCTATTATTATGATTATGAATTAATCCTTACTAATAGTGACGGAGATATTTTATGGAGATCTCCCTACGTTACAGATGCATGTGGTTATGATCCGAGTGTTCCGAATTATCTTGAAAAATCAAGGTGTAAGATTGACATCCCTGAGGAGATGAGAGGAAAGTTTACATCATTTACCATCAGAATTTTGCAAAAGGGATATACTACTGTAGCAAATTCGACCAGGGCAATAGACAATAACGGATATATTTTTATGCGTGGATACGCATGGATTCCTGTTGGTGGTAAAGAAGTCCTTATGCCCGCAGGTAAAGCTGCAAATAGTAAATATCCCAATGCAGCATTTGATAATAACTCATTAAAATTCAAGTATCCATATGTACTTTATGTTGACTCAAATGAAAGCAGAACTCATATCAGTGCGGTAGGAAGCTTTGAAAATGGATTTAACACAAGTTATGTAAACAACAATCCGGCCAACAGCAATTACTATACTGATGAGCGCCCTTACAGTGAGTCAAAGTCTGCTACCGGAAATACCGGAAGCCGTATTGATACATATTTGGATTTAGATCCTAAGATTGTTCAGATGATTTATGCAGGCAAAGAGCACGATACCAAGCTTGAAAATCCTACTAAGCTTAATGGTTCAGCTAAGGATGGCTATTATGTATTTTCATGGGATGCTGTAACGAATGCTTCAGCATATGAGGTCTCATATACAATTGTGGATCTTGATGGAAATGTTGTTCAGGCTGAACGTAGTCAGATGGTAGGTTCATCAGTTAATAACTTCAAGATTAGCGCTGATGATAAATGGGTATTTGCGGGAAACAAGATTATATTCACTGTTCGTGCGATAAGCGCATATCATACTATGCATGATCCTTATAACAGCAGCGTGACTGACAAGAGGGCTGATTATAAGAAATATGATTCGGGCGAGGAGAGTAAGGTTCTGATTATTAGCCAAATTATTCTTGCTGAACCTGATATTCATTTTGAAGTTGTTGCAGGAAATAAAACTGTTATTGTTCTTGATAATGCTGATGAATACAAGGATGCGGATGGACAGTTCTATGATTGTGATATTCATGTAGTCTTAGAGAGTGATATTAAGCAGGAGTATACCTGGAATCTCAGAGAAAGGGGTTGCTACAGTGAGCCTGCAGAAATGATACTGAAGGCTAAAACAAGTAACAATAAGTATAGTGCTGCTGCAATTCCGAGTAAGAATGAGGATTCTCAGAATTTGTATGCATCGTCTGCACCCGCCGGAAATCTTTTCCAGGCATGCGGAAATTACAATGGAACAGCGCTCACTGATGGATTGTGGAATCAATCTAAGTATACTGATGATATCTATTATCAGGGATTTTTCGGTGATTCATACGATTCAATGTCTTATAAAGTCAAATATTATGTTAAGTCGGGTCAGGTTGATGGATTTATAATCACGGATATTATGGCTTATGATAAGGAACTGGGGGTAAGTGTTGCATATGCAAACACAATGACTCATACCGCGAACTCATACAGTACCAGCGATATGTATTTCACAGCAACCTTAGAGAACATACCTTATAAATGGTTTGCTGAGGAGCCTATAGACAAGATTGCAGTCAGATCATATCTCTATATGTCACAAAATGAGGTATATCATTATGGACACGATGTAGTAGATAATTTAGTAATTGAAGGATCGGCTAAAGATGTATTGTCGAAAGTATATGATGACTTCTATTTTGCTGAAGGCTCTACTGAACCTTATGTTGGTTCTGATGGCAACGGCTATCCTGTATGGAATAGTGAGACGAATGATCTTCAGCCCGGCTATATTCTGTATATGAATGAGGACGGAACTTACAGACTGTATTACAGTGCAGTTATCGAAGGAAGTTTGAAGAAGGCAGCAGAATGGAACGAGGATAATAGCTATCTTAATGGTGGGCGTGAATATTATAGGTATGCAGTAAGCTATGCTATTTACACCAATATGGCACAGGGCTCATATGATGGAGAATCTCAGACAAGTCAGTATATCGCTAATCACTATGATCTTGCCGAAAGCTATTGGGTAAGTGGTACATCAGATATTAGTGGTAAGTTTGCGGATGGTAATTATTATCCTCAAAAGACAAAAACTAATTTCGATAATAATAGTCTAAAGACATATATCCATGAGATTGCAACAGCTCCCAATATTGAAGCTATTGAAGTGGGCGTGGATGCTGAAGGTCATGCTACATACACCGTAACTTGGGATAAGTATTATCAGGATACATATTGCTGGCAGGCCAACAATTCAACTGATAATCAGTATACTTTGGGTGATAACAAGTCTGCGACGAATTCTGATATAGCATCGGTTCTTTTTGGAACCTGGGCAAATTATATCAAACGTTATCAGGGTAGTATCAGTGGTGGTAAACCTACTTACAATGAGTTGAGCGGGGGCAATAAGCGCCGTTTGATGAATGCGTATTATTATGAATATGCAAATGCCGAGTATAGGGTTGATATTATAGGAACTACAATGGATGGCGAAGAAATAGTTCTGGATTCTATAGAGGGAAATGATATCCATAGAAATGAATTGGAGACTATTGTTGAGTACGACGGAAATGTGATTCCTGTTTATAATCTTCCCGGTACAAAGACAACCTATAGAGTATGGAATAACACTTGTACTTTTACTGATGTTGAGAGCAAGTGGAGCGAATACCCCTATATTTCTATCAGAGTATCAAGAAAGGCAAGCGAGACTACTGCAAGCAATACGTCAGATTTTAAGTCAGCTATCGATACCAAGAACCAGTCAATGATGGTTCTTCCCAGATACTCTGAGATGCAGATTGTTCAGAAGCAGAAGTTTGATACTGTTTCAATGCCTTCTATCAGTCTCCGCATGGAGGATGATGCATTTGTAACGGAGTCACTTGAGTATGATGTAAGCTGGGTAGGCCTTACCAATGAGAAGCAGCTTAAGGAACTTGGAGGATATCTTATTACCGCAGAGGTTTCAGTTCCTCTTACAGATGGCGATGGCAATGTACTTGAGAGTACCGTTACTCATTACTATTATGTAGAAATGATTGCTGACGGTATCAAGGATGTGATTGCACTTGACTATGCCGGACTTACTAATGCAGGTAAGCTGGTTAAGCTTGATATCTCAGATTGTGTCGTAAACGGTACAGTAATAAGTACAGTAATTGATTTCTCAGATTTCAATACAGGAGAGGTTGTGGCAGTGAGTGTCAAGGCAATCCCCAGAACCGGAGCGGAGATTTTCGAGGCCGGTGATGAAGGACTTGCACGAGAGTTTATCATTCCTACAAGACTTGGTGCACCTAATGTAAATCTTGTTTCTGTAGTAGAGACCGAAGAAGGCACAATGCTTGCTCATGATGATGAGACTGTCAGTGTAAATAAGTTGAATCCTGACGGCTCACAGGCTACAGCAGAAGATGGAACTTATGTAATTAATACATATAACAACACAGTTGCAATCTCTACATATGAAAATGGAATTGCCTTTAGCTATGCTGACGACGATCCCAATTATGCATCAGAAACAACTGTTACCATTGATATGGCAGTGGCTGTATACAGCAACGGACCTACCGCTGCTCCAAGCACTACCGCAATAGCAGGTTCAAAAGATAATGGTCTTGCAGGTTCTTGGAATGCAGGAGCTGTGGCTACTATCTACAATAAATCAAATCCTTTGTCTCTCGGATATGCAAATGCCGGTGACAAGAAGCTTATTGATATTACTCAGTATGAAGAGTATCCCGGACAGTTCGCAGGAATGTGGCTGAAGATTACTTTGAGAGCAAACAGCACCGAGTGGATCAACTCTCAGTGGGCCGATCAGGATGCAGCAGCAACCGGAACAGTGGATTACATTTGGATTCAGATTCCTAATGTTCTGCTCGAAGATACTAAGGTCGAGAAGCAGGAATGCGTAGTAGGCGAAATCATTGATGCAGATGATGAGAATGCTACAGATATTATTGCTCAGAGCCTTGCATTTGCTGAGGATAAGAACCTTGATGCATATGAGATTACTGTAGTCGGAAAGACCGTGATCGATACAGAGACCGGAAGCATAACCACTCCTATATATGTACTTATGCTTGAAAAGTATAAGGATGCAAGCGGAGCGTGGGACGGCACCTGGAAGGTGACTGTGGACGGCAATGTAGTCGGAAGACTTGGTGCGGTTGATGATGACGGAACCGTAGATAACGGTAATGAAGCCGGAGAAGATACTCCTCTTACTGAGGAAGAACTTCTTGCTAAGGTTGTTGGCGAGATTGAACTTGAAGCAATATCAGCTTCATATGTAATCGACTCACATGAAGTAGAACTCAGTGCTAAGATTATCTACACTGTAGATGAAAACGGTACTGGTACATTCAGTCTGGTACTTCCCGATGTGGTTAAGGTTGGTGATGTATCTACTCAGACCAAGGAGTACATGAGTGAGAATCCTGATGAGTTGTATTCAGTCACTCAGGTAATGATCAGACCTGTAGCCGACAATAACAGATACTTCATCGAGAACGGTGTTCTGTTTGTGAGAGAGGTTGCTTCAAAGGAAGATTCCGAGGGCAACAGATATGTTACTGAATGGGGTGAGAGCGACCTCCTCTATATGGAGGTCGTTACCACCGGTAAAAATATAAGTAAGTGGTACGAAGAGCTTGAAAAGCTCAACGTAGAAGGAAACATCGACGATACCGATGACGGAGTCGATGGACTTGCTGCAGATGTTGCAGGTGATGATTCTGAAACAGAGGATGCAGATACTGAAAATGATGTAAATGCTG
>JAKSRV010000051.1 GCA_024403435.1 Lachnospiraceae bacterium | reverse complement strand
CAGAGCAGCTACTTGTAGAAACCATTCTGTAACCCACCTTCTTCAGGCAGCACTTGCTGAGGTGCTTGGTGATCATGTTGAGCAGGCCGGTTCATATCAGGATGCTGAGAGAACCAGATTTGACTTCAGCCATGGTCAGGCTATGACTAAGGAAGAGATTGAGAAGGTTGAAGCAATCGTAAATCAGAAGATTGCTGAGAATCTTGCCGTAGTTACTCAGGAGATGTCTATTGAGGAAGCTAAGAAGACCGGAGCAAGAGCTCTTTTCGGTGAGAAGTACGGTGCAACCGTAAGAGTTGTATCAATGGGCGATTATTCAGTAGAGTTCTGTGGTGGTACTCACGTAGGCTCTACCGGAGAAATCATGAGCTTTAAGATTCTTTCTGAGAACGGTGTTGCAGCCGGTGTTCGTAGAATCGAGGCTATTACCGGACTTAATGTTATTGCTTATTACAAGAATATAGAGAAGGAACTTAATGAGTCTGCTGCTGTAGTTAAGACTCAGCCTTCAAACCTTGTTGAAAAGCTTGGCAATATGATGGCAGAGATTAAGACGCTTCAGTCAGAGCTTGAGTCAATGAAGGCTAAGGCTGCAAAGGAAGCACTTGGTGATGTTATGAATCAGGTTGTTGAGATTAAGGGTGTTAAGCTCCTTGCTACATCAGTAGCAGGTGTTGATATGAACGGACTTCGCGATCTCGGAGACCAGCTTAAGACTAAGCTTGGCGAGGGTGTTGTTGTTCTCCTTTCCGATCTTGACGGCAAGGTTAATATGATTGCAATGGCAACCGACGGAGCTGTTGCAAAGGGAGCTCACGCAGGTAATCTTATTAAGGGCATTGCTGCTCTTGTAGGTGGCGGCGGCGGTGGACGTCCCAATATGGCTCAGGCCGGTGGTAAGAACCCTGCAGGTATTCCTTCAGCTGTTGCTGAGGCTGCCAAGGTTCTTGAAGGTCAGCTCTAATATTAAAAGTGTAAATAAAGCAGCTTGTAATCAAGCTGCTTTATTCGGTTTATGCATGAGATTGTATGATTGTTTATTAGGGTATAGATAAGGGGGCAATTATATGAAATATTACGTTCTTTATAACGGAAAATCCAATAATGGAAGAGGATATGCAGGTGCTACCGCTATTCAGGCAAAGCTACCCGGTGAGAAAATTGAATATGTTGATTCCAACAAGATGAAATTTGATCGTTTTTTTGCTGAAAAGAGTCAGGAAGACTGCAGAATAGTTCTTTGCGGTGGTGACGGAACACTTAATTATTTTATTAATCACAGCTCCGATGAAACCAAAGATATAGATTTTGATTATTTCCCTACAGGAACCGGTAATGATTTTTGTAAGGATATAGAATCGAAACCGGGTGAAATAGTAAAGAATGTAAACAGATATATGAAAAATCTTCCCGTGGCAACCATTAACGGCAAAGATTATAAATTCATAAACGGTATTGGATACGGAATAGATGGATATTGTTGCGAAATTGGTGATATTCAGAGAACAAAATCCGAAAAACCTGTTAATTATACGGGAATTGCTATCAAGGGAATTCTGTTCCATTTTAAGCCTCGTAAAGCTACTATCACTATTGATGACAAGCCTGAGTTTACTGTTGAAAATACATGGCTTGTTCCTACTATGAAGGGTAGATGCTACGGAGGCGGCATGTATCCGACACCCAAGCAGGACAGAAATGCGTCTGATGGTAAATTGTCTGTTATGACCTATACAACAAAGTCTGCGATTACGGCACTTGCGGTATTCCCTAAGATTTTCAAGGGCGAGCATGTGAAGAATAAAATTGTAAATATTTATACAGGATATAATATTACAGTTAAGTTTGATAAGCCGTGTGCATTGCAGGTTGACGGCGAAACTATATTAAATGTATCCGAATATGTAGTGAAAGCCAGATAATAAAACACAAAATATTGTAACATGACGGCCGCGTACACTTGAAGTATGGCGGCCGTCATGTTATAATTTTATAGATTATGAGTAAATTGGTACAATCATATTAATTTATCGATTGTATTAGAAATTAAAATCGGGTTTACCGATAATACGGAGGATTATATGTCAGGACATTCAAAATTTGCAAACATCAAGCACAAGAAAGAAAAAAATGATGCAGCAAAGGGTAAGATTTTTACAATCATCGGTCGTGAAATCGCTGTAGCAGTTAAGGAAGGCGGTCCCGATCCTAATAATAACTTTAAGCTTGCTACTGTTATTGCCAAGGCTAAGGCTAACAACATGCCCAACGATACTATCGAGAGAGGTATTAAGAAGGCTGCAGGAGAAGGCGGCGGAGTTAACTATGAGTATGTTACCTATGAAGGTTACGGCCCTAACGGTATTGCTATTATTGTAGATGCTCTTACCGACAACAAGAATCGTACCGCTTCTAATGTAAGAAGCGCATTTACAAAGGGTAAGGGAAATATCGGAACACAGGGTTGCGTATCTTATATGTTTGATAAGAAGGGTCAGATCATTATCGACAGAGAAGAGTGTGACATGGATGAAGATGAGCTTATGATGCTTGTTCTCGATGCCGGCGCTGATGATTTTTCTGCTGAGGATGAGGATAGCTATGAGGTATTAACCGCTCCCGATGATGCCACTCTTGAGGCTGTAAGAAAGGCTCTTGAGGATGCTAAGGTTCCTACACTTAGTGCTGAAATCACTATGATTCCTCAGAACTATGTAACCCTTACAGATGATGATGCTATTAAGTGCATTCAGCGTACTCTTGATCTTTTGGATGAGGACGATGATGTACAGGCTGTATATCATAACTGGGATGAATAATTAGTAAGATTTATATAAGCATCATTAAATATGTAATGGTGCTTATATTTTGTTTAATAGGTGGAATATGAATAAACTTGGAATAGTTGTACCTTGTTATAACGAAGAAGAGGTTTTTCCAATCACTGCGCCAGCACTCAGAAAAGTACTGGATGATTTGATTGAAAAGGGAAAGATTGCTCCCGACAGCTTTGTAATGTATGTAAACGACGGTAGCCGTGACAATACATGGGAATTGATTGAAAAGGAACATGCGGAACATCCGGTTCAGGCATATGGCGTTAAGCTTGCCGGTAATGTAGGACATCAGTTTGCACTTACTGCAGGTCTGCTTACCGCAATGGATATGTGTGATGTTACGGTATCAATCGATGCTGACCTCCAAGACGATGTCAATGTTATTGAGCAGATGATAGATAAGTATCATGAAGGTTGTGACATTGTCTATGGTGTAAGAAACGACAGAAAGACCGATTCGTTCTTTAAGAGAACCACAGCTCAGGGATTCTACAAAGTTATGAATGCCATGGGCGTAAAGTCTGTATACAATCATGCGGATTTCAGACTTATGAGTCAGAGAGCTGTAAGAGCATATTCCGAATATAAGGAAAACAATCTTTTTATCAGAGGAATCATCCCACAGCTTGGATATAAGACTGACTGTGTATATTATTCAAGACTTGAACGAGCTGCAGGTGAATCCAAGTATCCGCTCAGTAAAATGTTGGCACTTGCATTTAACGGTATTTCATCATTCAGTGTAAAGCCTATCAATATGGTATTTACAATGGGATGTATTATCATTTTGCTTTCAATAGCAGCGGCTGTATATGTAATTGTGTCGTATTGTTTAGGTGTTGTTGAACCCGGTTGGGCGTCAATAATGTGTTCTATTTGGTTCCTCGGCGGAATTCAGTTGATTGCTATCGGTCTTGTGGGACAGTATATCGGTAAGATTTATATTGAAGTAAAACACAGACCTCGTTATAACATCGAAAAGGTTTTAAGTAATGATTCTGAAGAAGAATAAGGTAAGTAATTTAATATGGATTATTTACAGTATTTTTGTGATGGCATTTTCGGCACTTGTATTTACTAAGGCATTTGAAGGTGCCGGATTCGATGCAGGTTGGGGCCTTGTTGCTGTACCCGTAATGCTCGGTGTAAGTGTCGGAATTGTGATTCTTTCTGAGTTTTTGCGAAAAAAACAAATAAAACAGTTCAAGATTAAGCCTCTCGCCGGAAAGATAATTCCCTATGCATTGGCTTTGGGCCTGATTGTGACGGGAATACTGCTTCGTATAAGAGCTTTTTCGGCAGGGAATTTTGATCTTGGGGTTTATTATCGTAATTCCGAAATAACGCAGCAACCTTTGGTGAAAACGCTGCATGGAGCATCACAGTTTTATTATTATTTTCTGAGACAGTTGTTTATGGTGTTCGGTAATCATTTTGAGGCGGCTGTTATATATCAGATAGTGTGTCAGATCATTGCTTTTGCAGTTATGTTTTTTGCCGTAAAGCGAATGATGGGTAATGTTCCCGCAATTACTATGTTGGCGTTTGCAATGATTGCACCTTATTCTGTTACTCAGTGTATGAAATTGGGACCTTCATCAATGTTTTTATTGTTTGTGAGTGTTGATGTGTTGCTGATTTCTTATATTGTACCTTTTAAGAAATTTTCATATATTCTGGCAGCTGTTGTCGGAGCGTTTACCGGATTGATAGGATATATGGATTTGACTTCTCTTGTTTTTATTATTATTTCAGGTGTTTTCCTTTTGGTTGATGAGAACGCTTGGGATAATTCAAAAAAGATAAAAGAAGTAAGTAAAAAGAAAGACTATAAGATTGTTCCCAAAAAGAAGAGCAATTTCTTTATTAAGATAATTGATAAGATAAAGAGCATTGAATTTTTCAAGTTTGATGTAGAAAAGGTTGCTCTGCTTCAGGATAAAACAGTTGCGTTGATTATTTTCTTCGGCGCGTGGATTTTTATTCTTTTTATCTGCTCGATTGTTGATTTGGCTGTTACCGGATATAGTTTTTCTTATGTTGTAAGAACGCAGATTGCATCATATGCACCCGGTGATTTTTCACTTTATTCAATATATTCCGGAGTGGATATTGTTTCGGGAATAATATTGGCGGTTTTATTAATAATAGGAATTCCTGCAGGTTTCAGAAGAAAGCTTACCGACCAAGGTAACGTTGTATTTCTGATAACACTGTTGATTGCCGTTATGTCAGGTTTTGCGATGATAAACAGAAGTATGAATTGCTATTATTATATTTTAACGGCGCTTACCGTATTGGGTGGTGAAGCTATATTTGATATAGCAGAACCTGTTGACGGATTACATATTTTTGTTGTCGCTGACGATAACAAACAGGCATCTGTCGAATCAGACAGCGACGATAAAAAGAATACGGTTCACAAGATAGAGGATGGTGAGATGTTGGCCAATCCGCTTCCTGTGCCCGAGAAAAAGTCGCGTAAAAAGATGGAATATGATTACTTTGTACCTGATGATGCGGAGTATGATTTATAGATTGTGAGGATTGTTCATGGCTAATGCCGGAAATAGTAAAAGCTCCGGTCATGGCTCATCAAAGCCTACCGGAAAAACTCAAAGCGGACATAGTAAAGGAAAGGCAATGTCCGATAAGGAGTTAAGAGGAAAAATAGCAATAGCAGTATTTGTTATTATTATGCTTTTGTTGTTTTTATGTAATTTTGGATTAATAGGAACTGTGGGAGACGCGGTAAGCGGCTTCCTTTTTGGCGTGTTTGGTTTGCTCGCATACGTTACGCCCCCTGCAATTGTTGCGATATTCTTCCTGTACAGAAAGTTCAGACGTAATTCTGATGCTGTAAAAATTATGGTTGCCGGAATCGGTATGTATTTTATGATTGCAATTATTTGCGACATGATTTCCAAGACCGGTATAGGAATGGAAAGCTATAATTTTGCCGAACTATATAAAGCAGGTGCGGCAGGCAGATGCGGTGGTGGACTTATTGGCGGTTCCATTGCTTATGGTATTCATAAAGGGCTTGGCTATGCGGGACTTATAATTATTTTACTTTTGGGTATTTTCTTGCTTTTGGTTGTGCTTACACAAGGTAAGCTTATTGTAGGTATTCAAAAACTCATTCACAGCCTGAGTGATGATCATGAGTACAGAGCGGCCAAGAGAGAAGAAAAGAAACAGGCAGAACTTCAAAACAGAGAACGCAAGCTGATAGAAGACAGACAGAGTAAAAAAGATTCTTCTTCAGATGATGAAGGTTTGCTTAGAAATAAGAAGCCCATACCTGCTCCCGGATTTAATGAAAATGCTGTGACAGGTGTGCCTGCGGTTGTTGTTCCTGAGAATGAATACGTTGATGACGGTGGTGTTCAGACCTCGTCTATGGCTGAAAGGCAAAAGACGGTGACAAAGACTCCCGAGGTGGTTGACAGACGTGAAAATAAGCTCACGCTTAAGGAGAAGATGTCAATCAACAGAAATAAGCGTCAGATAGAAAAGAAAGAAAAACAGAGAGCTCGTGAAGAGGAGAAAGAAGTTAATTCAATTCTTAAAATTGTGCCTCCTAACGATGAACAGGCTGTTCCTTCTCAGTATAAACAGGATATGCATGAGATTCATTATGTAGAAAATACTCACCGCATAAATACTGTCGCTGATTCTGCTCCCGGTTACTATGATGAACCTGTTTCGTATAACAATGCAAATGACGGTATGTCGGGTCACGGATATCCTACCGACCTGCCTCGTAAGTCTGCAGAGTCGAGAAGCGGGGAATATAATGGATTAGAAGGAAAACAGGCTACAAATCCTCTTCAGAAAGTTCGCATAAAGAAGCAGGAACTCAGATCTGAACATATAGTTAATACAAATGAGGAATTCATTCCGCTTTCCAATGCAGAAGAAGCATATGGCAATAATTATGACCTGGAACAGTTTGATAGTGTTTCAGAGTATGATAAGCCTATTGAAGAGGAGAAGGTCTCAAAATATGAGGAGCCTGTTGCGGTTAAACGTACTTCAAGTTACGAAGAACCGACAGAAGAAAATATTGCTCCGAAATATGAAGAAAGAAAGCATGAGCCGGCTCCTGCAAGCAGTCGTCCCGCAGAACCTTCGTTATCTCATCATTCGGAAGAGAATAAAGCTTCAAATGATGTAAATAATGCAGCTTATTCAAACAAGAAATATGTATTCCCGCCAATTACATTGCTTAAGCCCGGAAAGGGAAGTCTTAAAGCCGATCAGCAGCAGCTTGCAGAGACTGCAATGCATCTTCAGGATACTCTCAGAAGCTTTGGCGTGAGTGTTAATGTTGGTGATTATGTACAGGGACCTTCGGTAACCAGATTTGAGATGACTCTTGAACCCGGTACTAAGGTATCAAAGATTCTGAGCCTTGCGGATGATATTAAGTACAGTCTTGCTTCTGCAGATGTCAGAATAGAGGCACCTATCCCCGGTAAATCCGCAGTAGGTATTGAGGTCCCCAATAAAGAAAATTTTGCAGTATCACTCAGAACTCTTTTGGAATCAAGTGAATATAAAGATTCAAAATCAACCTTAAGCTTTGCTGTCGGTATGAATATCGGCGGTGAAGTGATTGTATCCGATATTGCCAAGATGCCGCATGTACTCATTGCAGGTGCAACAGGTTCGGGTAAATCTGTATGCATTAATACGTTGATTATGAGTTTACTTTATAAATCAACTCCTGAGGAAGTACAGATGATTCTCATCGACCCTAAGGTTGTTGAACTTTCTGTATATAATGGTATTCCTCATTTGCTTCTTCCTGTAGTAACCGATCCTAAAAAGGCTGCCGGTGCACTTGCATGGGGCGTTAAGGAAATGGAAGAGCGTTATAAGAAATTCGCAGATCTAAATGTTCGTGATCTTAAGGGCTATAATGAGAAGGTTGAAACTATGGAGCCTGCCGATCCCAAACATTTCAAGCTGCCTAAGATTGTAATTATTATTGATGAGCTTGCAGATTTGATGATGACCTGCGGTAAGGAAGTAGAGGCTGCTATTTGTCGTCTGGCTCAGCTTGCCCGTGCTTGCGGTATTCATCTTGTAGTTGCAACACAGAGACCTTCCGTTGATGTTATTACAGGTTTGATTAAGGCAAATATGCCCAGCCGTATGGCATTTGCGGTATCACAGGGTGTCGATTCAAGAACCATTCTTGATACTGTAGGCGCAGAAAAACTTCTCGGAAAGGGTGATATGCTCTTTTATCCTCAGGGAAAAGCTAAGCCTGAACGTGTGCAGGGTGCATTTGTTTCTGACGAGGAAGTATCGGATGTTGTTGATTTCCTCAAGAATCAGAGACTGCATAATTTCTACGCTGAGAATTCCAATATTACTCTTGAGTCTGTTGACGATCAGGGTGTTGGAGGGGATGCATCCGCAAAGGGTGGTGTTCAGGCCGGAACTGCTGAAGGATCGGGCAGAGATGAACTTTATGCCGAGGCCGGCAGATGCGTAATCAATTCCGGCAAAGGATCAATCGGATTTTTACAGCGTAAGTTCCAGATTGGCTTTAACAGAGCTGCAAGAATAATGGATGCTCTTGCGGAAGATGGTGTTGTAGGTGGTGAATCCGGTACAAAAGCCAGAGAAATATTGATGTCAATCGAGGAATTTGAGTCTTTCCTTGAAGATAACGGAATTTAAATGATACAATATATTATTAAGTTCTAAATAGTATTGAAATGTGAGGATGATTATGAAATCAGATATTGAAATTGCACAGGAATCTGTGCTTGAGCCGATTACTAAAGTAGCTGCAAGAATCGGTATTGAAGAGGATGATCTTGATCTTTACGGAAAATATAAAGCGAAGCTTTCTGATGAGTATCTCAAGAAGATTGAGAATAATAAAGACGGTAAGCTTATTCTTGTTACTGCAATTAATCCTACACCTGCAGGTGAAGGAAAAACCACTATCACTGTAGGTCTCGGAGAGGCTTTCGGTGTTTTGGGCAAGAAAGCAATCATCGCATTACGTGAGCCCTCACTCGGACCCTGCTTCGGCGTAAAGGGCGGAGCTGCAGGCGGCGGATATGCACAGGTTGTACCTATGGAGGATTTGAACCTTCATTTTACAGGTGATTTTCATGCTATAACATCCGCTAACAACCTTCTCGCAGCAATTATTGATAATCATATTCAGCAGGGAAACGAGCTTAATATTGATACTCGCAATATTGTTTGGAAGCGTTGTCTTGATATGAACGATCGTGTTCTCAGAAACGTGGTTGTAGGTCTTGGAGCAAAGACTGATGGTTATGTAAGAGAAGATCATTTTGTAATAACTGTTGCCAGTGAGATTATGGCTATTCTTTGCCTAGCAACAGATATGAATGACTTAAAAGACAGACTTTCTAAGATTGTTGTGGCTTATAATGTGGCAGGAGAGCCTGTTACTGCAGGTCAGCTTAATGTTGTAGGCTCAATGGCAGCGCTTCTTAAGGATGCGCTTAAGCCTAATCTTATTCAGACTCTTGAGCATACACCTGCACTTGTTCATGGTGGCCCTTTTGCTAATATTGCACATGGATGTAATTCTGTAAGAGCTACTAAGGCTGCTCTTAAAATGGCAGATTACTGTATCACTGAGGCCGGTTTTGGTGCCGATCTCGGAGCTGAGAAGTTCTTTGATATCAAGTGTCGCAAGGCAGGACTCAAGCCTGATGCGGTTGTTCTTGTTGCAACCGTAAGAGCCCTCAAGTATAACGGAGGCGTTCCTAAAGCCGGACTTAATGAAGAAAATTTGGAAGCTCTTAAAAAGGGTATTGTAAATCTTGAGAAGCATATTGAGAACCTTCAGAAGTTTGGTGTTCCGATTGTTGTTACACTCAACTCATTTATTACCGATACCGAAGCTGAGCTTAAATTTATTGAGGATTTCTGCAAGGCAAGAGATTGTGAATTTGCTCTGGCTCAGGTTTGGGCTAAGGGAGGCGAAGGCGGTGTTGAACTTGCCAAGAAGGTAATTGATACAATCGAGAATAAGAAGAGCAATTTCACTACTCTTTATGATGATGAGCTTCCTCTTAAGGATAAGATTGAAAAGATTGCCTGCGATATTTACGGTGCTGCTTATGTAAATTTTGCACCTTCTGTAGTAAAACAGCTTGCAAAGCTTACTGATCTTGGTTTTGGAAATCTTCCTGTATGTATGGCTAAGACTCAGTATTCACTTTCAGATGATCCTTCATTACTTGGAAGACCTGTTGGATTTGAAGTTAATGTAAGAGATGTATATGTATCTGCAGGTGCGGGATTCGTTGTTGTGCTTACCGGTGCTGTTATGACCATGCCCGGATTGCCTAAGACCCCTGCAGCTTATGGAATTGATGTTAATGATGATGGAGTAATTACCGGTCTGTTCTAATCTGATTTACTAAAGTGAGGTAAAAAATGGCAAAGATTATTGATGGTAAGTTGATTTCGCAGCAGATAAAAGATGAAGTAAAGGATAAAGTTGCCAAGCTTTCTGAGCAGGGTGTGACTGTATCGCTTGCTGTTATTCAGGTAGGCAACGATCCTGCTTCAAGTGTATATGTAAGAAACAAGAAAAAGGCTTGTGAGTATTGTGGTATTGTATCACTTGCTTATGAACTTCCCGAAGAAACCACCGAGGATGAACTCCTTGCTCTTATTGATGAACTTAATAATCGTAAGGATTGCAACGGTATTTTGGTTCAGTTGCCTCTTCCTAAGGGAATTGATGAGGAAAAAGTGCTTGATGCAATTTCGCCTCTTAAGGATGTAGACGGATTCCATCCTATGAATGTAGGTGCTTTATCAATCGGAAAGCCCGGATTTTTGTCATGTACTCCTGCCGGAGTAATCGAGCTTATTAAGAGATCCGGTTATTCTATTGAAGGCAAAGAGTGTGTGGTTATAGGCAGAAGTAATATTGTAGGTAAGCCTATGGCTATGCTTTTACTCAGAGAAAACGGTACTGTAACCGTTACTCACAGCAAAACTGCAGATCTTAAAGCAGTTGCAAAAAGAGCGGATATTCTTGTTGTTGCAATCGGAAAGCCTAAGATGATAGATGCTTCGTATGTAAAGGACGGTGCGGTAGTTATCGATGTAGGTATTCACAGAATGGATAACGGCAAGCTTTGCGGTGATGTTGATTACGATTCTGTAGAACCTGTTGCAGAAGCTATTACTCCTGTACCCGGTGGAGTAGGTCCTATGACTATTGCGATGCTTATGAATAACTGTGTTACCTCAGTTGACCTGCAGAAATAAGTTTTAACCGTTTACGGAGATATTTATGAAATGTCCATGGTGTAATGCGGAATTGGATGAAGATACGGTCCTTTGCACAACCTGTGGCAATGAGATAAACATGGTTCCTGATTTTGATCCCGAAATAGAGGATCAATGCAGGGAAACAATAGAAACAATGACTAAGGATATTTTCTCTGCGAAAGTAGGAGGAGATATACAATCTAAAAAGATGAGACCGAGCAATTCGGTTGAAACTGAATTTGTTTCTGAACCGGATACTTCACAATACAAACAAAATATTGAAGAATATGTAGAAGCTGATAAAACGGAAATTAATAAAAAGAACACTCGTAGATTTGTTCTTTTTATAGGCATTTTCGTAGCTTTGTTGATAGCTGCGGTGGCAATTGTGGTGATTGTCACATCGGATTCATACAAGCTGTCTCAGGCTCAAAAAGCGGCCAATTCGGGTGAATATGAGAAAGCTTACAGCTTATATCATTTATTACTTGAGAAAGATCCCGATAATATAGATTTATTGCTTGAGTACAGTTATGTGCTTAATGCGATGAATGCAGGACAGGAGTATGAGGAAGTTCTTTACAGAATAGCCGAAAATCCGGATGCTGATGAGATTCAGACGGAAACAGCTTATGAACGATTGATTTATATTTATTCGGGTGAGAAGGAATACAATAAAATTCGTGAACTGATTATATCGGTTAATAACGAGACTATTTTAGATAAGTATTCTGATTATCTGACTAAAGAACCTGAAATAGTTTTGTCCGGCGGTACCTATGAATTGCCTCAGATGGTATCAATTATGTCAGGCTATGATATATATTACACACTTATCAATGAGTATAATGGTGAAACCACTGTTATAGCAGAGAATGAGTTGTACAGACTTCCGATTTTGTTGGAAATGGGAAGTTATAAACTATCGGCATATACTACCAATAAATATGGATTGGCAAGTGATGTTGTTGAAGTTGAATATGATATTGAACTTGTACCGCCTATAGAGCCGGAAATAAATATTCCCGAGGGAACATACGGCAGTCCACAGTTGCTGGAAGTATATTATGATAGTGACAATATTGTGGTATACTATACTACTGATGGGACAGAACCCGGTCTTGATTCAAAGATTTACAACGGAAGTATGGTTATTCCTTACGGACGTACTAAATATTCATTTGTAAGTGTTGATGATCACGGTTTGAAATCCAATGTGGTTACAGTTACAATTGAGATGCAGTATGAATATACAGTACAGCCCGGTACGGCAAGAGATATGCTTATATCATATCTTCTTGAAAAAGGTACGATAGTCTCATATGATGGAACTATGCCGGACGGAGGTTGCCTAATACTTGAAATCAGAGGATTCGAACCGATTGGTGAGAATTACTGCTATGTATTTGAAGAGGCAATGGAAGTCGATGGTATTATGTCGTATCTCGATGTAAGATATTCAGTCGATATGATTACCGGTGAAATAGCTAAAATGGAATATTAAGTGATTAAAGGCATAAGCCTAAAAAGATAAAGGAATTGGAGAAAACATATGTACAAAATTCTTAAGAAAAAGGTGCTTACTCCCAATATCTTCCTTATGGAAGTTGATGCACCAAGAACTGCAAAGAACTGCTTACCCGGCCAGTTTGTAATTGTAAGATCAGATGCTGAAGGAGAGAGAATTCCCCTTACCATTTGTGATTATGACAGAGAAAAGGGTTCGGTAACAATCGTGTTCCAGATTGTAGGCGCAGCTACACAGATTATGTCTGAACTCAATGAGGGTGATTTCCTTCAGGACTTTGTAGGACCTCTCGGATGTGCATCAGAGCTTGTTAAGGAGCCTGTTGAAGAGCTTAAGAAGAAAAAGATTGTATTCATTGCCGGTGGTGTAGGAACCGCACCTGTGTATCCTCAGGTAAAGTGGATGCATGAGCATGGTATTGATGTAGATGTAATCATGGGAGCAAGAAATAAGGATCTTCTTATTCTTGAGGATGAGATGAAGGCTGTAGCCGGAAATCTCTATGTAACTACCGATGACGGTTCTTACGGCAGATCAGGTGTCGTTACCAAGGTCCTCAAGGATCTCTATGAGGATGGTAAGACTTATGATCAGTGCGTATGTATCGGACCTATGATCATGATGAAGTTCGCTGTAATGACCACTAAGGAACTCAATATTCCTACTATCGTTTCACTTAATCCTATCATGGTAGACGGTACCGGTATGTGTGGTGCTTGTCGTGTATCTGTAGGTGACGAGATTAAGTTTGCTTGCGTAGACGGACCTGAGTTTGATGGATTTAAGGTTAATTTTGATGAAGCTATGCGTCGTCAGGCTATTTACAAGACTGAAGAAGGCAGAGCTTATCTTGCAGCAAAAGAAGGCAATACACATCATGGCGGATGTGGACAGTGTCATTAATTAATCTAAACCTATTCAGATAAGGAGAATATAAATGGACGTATTAAAGAAAGTTCCTGTAAGAGAGCAGGATCCTCAGGTAAGAGCTCATAACTTCGAAGAAGTTTGTCTCGGATATAATAAAGAAGAGGCTATGGAAGAGGCTTCAAGATGCATTAATTGTAAGAATGCACAGTGTGTAAAGGGATGCCCCGTATCAATCAATATTCCCGGCTTTGTTGAGCAGGTTAAGCTTGGAGAGGTTGAGAAGGCATATCAGATTATCAGTGAGTCTTCAGCACTTCCTGCAGTATGCGGACGTGTATGCCCTCAGGAGTCACAGTGTGAAGGTAAGTGTATCAGAGGTATCAAGGGTGAGCCTATTTCAATCGGTAAGCTTGAGCGTTTTGTAGCTGACTGGGCTATGGAAAATGGTATCAAGCCTAAGAAGGCTGACAGCCTCAACGGAAAGAAGGTTGCTGTAATCGGTTCAGGCCCTTCAGGTCTTACCGCTGCCGGAGACCTTGCAAAGCTTGGCTATGATGTTACTATTTTTGAAGCACTTCATGAGGCGGGCGGAGTACTTGTATACGGTATTCCTGAATTCCGTCTTCCCAAGACCAAGGTTGTTGCCAAGGAAATCGAGAACGTTAAGTCTCTTGGCGTTAAGATTGAGACTGACGTTGTAATCGGTAAGTCACTTACAATTGACGAGCTTATCACCGAGGAAGGTTTTGATGCTGTATTCATCGGATCAGGTGCAGGTCTTCCTAAGTTTATGGGAATTCCCGGTGAGAATGCAAACGGTGTATTCTCTGCAAATGAGTACCTTACCAGAAGTAACCTTATGAAGGCATTTGATGAGAACTCAAATACTCCTATTATGAAGAGTAAGAAGGTTGCTGTAGTAGGTGGTGGTAACGTAGCTATGGATGCTGCGAGAACCGCACTCAGACTTGGCGCTGAAGTACATATTGTATATCGTCGTAGTGAGGAAGAACTTCCTGCAAGAGTTGAAGAAGTTCATCATGCAAAGGAAGAGGGTATCATCTTTGATCTCCTTACCAATCCTACCGAAATTATTTCAGATGAGAATGGCTGGGTAACCGGTATTAAGTGCATCAAGATGGAACTTGGCGAGCCCGATGCTTCAGGACGTCGTAGACCCGTAGAGGTTGCAGGATCTGAGTTCGTTATGGATGTAGATACTGTAATCATGTCTCTCGGAACCTCACCCAATCCTCTTATTTCTTCAACAACAGAAGGACTTGAGGTTAACAAGTGGAAGTGCATAGTAGCTGATGAGACTAACGGTGCTACTTCAAAGGAAGGTGTTTATGCAGGTGGTGATGCTGTTACAGGTGCTGCAACAGTTATCCTTGCAATGGGTGCCGGAAAAGCTGCTGCCAAGGGTATTGATGAGTATCTGAACAAATAGGAGATGCTATATGTCTGATATTGAGAAGTCTGATTCATTTACTGAAAATGTATCTGAAGAAACTACTCTAAAATTAGGGACAACAAAGTATAGAGACAGCCAGAGCTCAGCCGATGACAATAAGTCATCCGGCTGGGTTCTGATTATAGTGGGTGTAATTGGTATAATTGCTGTTATCCTCGGAATGGTTGGTGTTATACCTTTTAAGTTTTCTAATTCATATTTGTTCTACGGTGTGTTTTGCGCAATATTTGTTCTTTTTCTTGTTATGGGTGCGGTATCTTTCGCGAATGCAAAGAAATTTGAACATAAGGCAAAAGGCGAGAACAGTCTAAGAGACAATCTGATTGACTGGACTTCTAAAAATATTACCGCTGAAGTTATTGATGAGAAAATAGAGAACAGTGATAATGCCGGTGAAGAAATTCTGTATTTTATGCGAGTTAAGGTTCTGACAGATATGCTTAACAAGCAGTTTGTAAATCTTGATCCTGATTTTCTGGAAAATTTGATTGATCAAACGTTATATGAGAATATTTTTGGCGAGTCTGAGTATTATGCTGAAGAAGATGATTTTGAGGAAAATGACTCTGATGAAGATGAATCTGACGTCGATCCAGATGAAGATCCAGAAGAAGAATCTGATTTTGATGAGGATTCAGATACCGAAGAAGACTAGGATATAGAAGAATAGAAAATACCGAATAGGTACAGAAGATTAATTTGTAAAGGGATGCAATGAAAATTACATTAATTGCAGTTGGAAAGATAAAGGAAAAATTTTATCGCGATGCGATTGATGAGTATTCAAAACGTTTGTCAAGATACGTTAAGCTTGAGATTATTGCAGTAGATGATGAGATGACTCCGGATGGAGCTTCTGAAACTGTAATGAATGAGATTAAACGTAAAGAAGGTGAACGAATCCTTGCTAAAATCAAGGACAACTGTACTGTTTGTACACTTGAGATTAACGGTAAGAGATTTACTTCCGAGGGCTTCGCAGAATGGATAAATAATCAGGGAATAACAGGTAACAGTAATATTTGCTTTATTATAGGTGGTTCGCTGGGATTACACTCTGATGTTATTAAAAGGGCAGATATGCATTTGAGTTTTTCGGATATGACGTTTCCACATCAACTCATGAGAGTTGTTCTTTT
>JAKSRV010000050.1 GCA_024403435.1 Lachnospiraceae bacterium | reverse complement strand
ACAATTACGGTCCTCTGCATGACCTCAATATCAGCGGCGTCGGCCACCCTATTGAGAGCACTGAGACGTACAAAATGACCGCTATGTATGTGCGACTTGAAGATCACAGTGAAGTAAAAATCAGAATCAACAAAAAGCTGATGATGGAATTCAGATGCAATCGTCCCATTTACCTAATCGAATGGCACAATGAAAAAAGAGGAATCATAGATAAATACGATTTCTATATTCCGGAGATAAAAGAATCTGTTAAGAATTAGTGTTATTGCATTATCCGACATATGTTTGATCGTTGGATATAAAAAAGCTAATAGCTTTTTCAACTTCGGCATTGAGAGAGCAACCATCTTTGAATGCACAAAGAGCTAATTGCTTATGCATTTCAGGTGATATACGGATATTAAAAGTTCCCTTGTATTCTTTTTCGGGCTCCTTGCCTACCTCTTTACAAAATTCCAGATAATCATCAACTGCTAAATGAAATTCTTCTTCTATTTTCGCAATATCTTCAGCTTCAAAGTCGACATAATCATTGATGCCTTCAATTTTTCCTCTCAAGGTCATTGATTCTGCATCAAACTCTATTCTGGTATGATAACCTTTATATTCCATAATGTTTTTCATAACAATTCACCCATTTCCTCTAAACGAGTTGCCAAATCCTTTATTGCCCCAATGCTCATCTCGTCCCCGGGATGCGGCTTATGAAGCAATATAATACGTTGATCTCGTGCCCGATAAAATTTTACTCTCGAACCCGAGGTTTTTCCTTTGGTATATTCTTCAAATCCTAATTGCAATAATAAATATTTTGCTTCCGAGTATGTATAATCTTTAGGTTTTAACCTTAACCTTTCTTTAGCTTTATCAAGTTTACTCATATAGTAAGTCCTTCGTTGCATTTGCAACTACGTTATAGTTGCATTTTAGCATATAGTTATTTTTTGTCAATCGACATACCCACTCAATATCCCAATACAGTATTATGATATAAACTTTTCTTATTATCTATTTAGCAGCATTCACAAACTTTTTAACTTAACGACACGCTTGTCATAATTTTTTATGCAATCTGCATATCTCATATTCCTTATAAATCCAAGTAATCTCACTCACTACTCGATATAAACTTCTCAAGTAGTAGGGCATTTTTAACAACACAAAAAGAGTCTCACCTAAGTGAGACTCTCTGAATAACTATGTCCGATTCCCTTAATCATTTAGATTCCCTTCATTTTACCTACTCTTTTTTTATCAAATAATCAAAGACTCTGATTTTCTCAAACCCCATATCCTTCAAAGTCTGTACCGAAGCTTCTACATCATCCGCAGTTGTGTACTTAGGGATGTTCGGAACCTTGATGGTGCATTTACCCTGCAGATTGTGCTCAAGTATATAGTTGAGCCACTTGAGCGTCAGAGTATTGTCCCTGCCGGTATATTTTTTATATATCTCAGGGTTCATTGACTTGATATCAATGATGAGCTCATTGGCCCCTTCAAGCACACTGCCTATCATCTCCGCGTCATGATTGAGCGATGTCTCGACAATCACTGCGACATCATCAGGCTTGATAGCAATAAACTCAGCGATTGCCTCGCAATGAAGCATCGACTCACCGCCTCCGAAGGTAACCCCTCCTCCGGTCGCAGAAAAATAGCAATAATCTATCATTGCCTTTTCCAAAAGTTTTTCAGGTGAGCAAGGTACAGCTTTTCTGCCGCTTAAAATATCACTGTTGATACAGTATTCACACTTAAGCGGACAGCCTGCCAATGCCACCAAAGTAGTAACTCCCTCACCGTCTGTGACAAGTCTGTGTCGATCTACTGTTAATATATTGAATACCGGCACTCCGTTCCGCCTTTCTGCCAATTACTGATTTCTATCTATCCGACTCAATCATAAACATTCTGTCGAGAGCAATATCAATATTCTTGGTATTCATCTTGACCTTATTTTTATTGCCCAACTGACTCTCTGCAGAATCGCTGCCGTCATCGACACAGTTGTTATCTACCGAACAATTGCCGTCATCGGTACCGTTTTCATTCTGTCCGTCTTCGATTATGACAATATCGCCCTCAAGCATATAATCACCATCGGGATCATTGTAATCGGGATCCTGTTCGGGATCGTACTCCGGCTCTCCCTCTAATATATAATCGGGATCATTCTCGGGACAATAGGGGACGTCTCCTTCGAGCTCATATTCTACATCTCCGCCATCATCGTCCGGTTCATAATAAATGGGTTCGCTCATTCCGCCATCAATCTCGTATTCATATTCGTCAGGATCAGGTGCCGTTCCCTCTGTCTGAAAAATCTGTGTCGGTCCGGTACATGCAGTGAGGCTGACAGCCACACCGACAGCTCCGCCGACAGCAAGTGCTTTTCTTCTCAACAGCTCAGCATTCAGCTGCATTTCCTCTGCCTTACATTTAGGGCAGGTACCTCTGCACTCACCTTCAAATGTGCACTCACGCTGATGCAGATCGATTCCGAGCGCCTCAGCCTGCTGCTTTCTTATTTCCTTCAATACTTTACACTTGTCCTTACCTGTCATAATACATACCCTCCATATGCGTAGCCTGCTGCTACACTATTATAGACAGTTTTTTTTCGAATATATTATATTGTAGACTAATAAACTTGTAAAATCTATCATTTCTGAATTACAAGTGGGTATTTACCCTTACTTGTGGTATAACTTTATTTAGTTGATTTGTATCCTTTATGCAATACTCCCAAGGAAATTAGAATGAAGCTGTTTAAGAAATTACTCATCAGAATACTGATAATCGTTGCTGTGGGAATTCTTGTTTTTTCTATCATTAAGATGATTTCTCTGCAATCGGAAACAGAACAAGTAAATAACATGTATCAGGCTCTCAGTGCACAGGTTCAGGCGCCCCCGGACACTTCCGGCTCGCAAGACCTTGAAGAGTCAGATGCTACGGTAGGCTCCGATTCTACTTTTGCTCCTGATGCTGCTGTAAGCCCCGATGCTGCCGAAGACTCACCTGCCCTCAATATTCTTCCGCAGTATACCGATTTGGTCGCCCAAAACGGTGATATGGTTGGCTGGATCAGTATCACAGATACCCGAATCGATTATCCCGTCATGACATGCGAAGATGATACTGAATTCTATCTGTCTCATGATTTTTACAAAAACAGCGACCGCCACGGCGTACCCTTCATAGACAGCAGCTGCTGCAATATTTTAGATAGCGACAACTTAATTATCTATGGTCACAATATGCATGACGGTACAATGTTTGCGGATTTGAATAAATATACCGATGTGGAGTTCTGCAAAAATCATCCCTATATCACGTTCAATACAATTTATGCAGAATACACCTATCATATCGTTATGGTATTCAAAATAGAGGAATCCGACACAACAAAATTCCCCTACCATACCATCACGCAGTTTGACAATTCATCCGTAACCGTTAACGACTATATTGCTCGCGCAAAATACTATTCAATATGGAGTGATGAGCAAAAAATAAGCGATGATGACAAGCTGCTGACCCTTTCAACATGTGAATACACATTGACGAACGGTCGTCTCGTCATCATCGCAAAACGCTTATAATTGTCTTCTTCGTATGGTAACTAAAATCAGCAAGCCCATCATGCTACCAACAAAAATGGCTAACCAGAAGTATGGTGAATTACTGAATGAGTCGCCTGTCTTTGCCGGTGGACGAACATAGTCCGTATCAATCGGTTTATCCTGTTGTCCGGCGGGCGGATTGTCAATATTACCGCCATCCGGGTTCGGATCATTACCATTGTTACCACCATTGTTACTACCATTCTTCGCAATCAAAAACAGAACACTTCTGTTTCCTGTTGCTCCGTCTGTACAGGTAGCCAATGCCACTATTCTTAAAGAATCAATATTATCAAGGGCAGTCTCATAAGCCGCCTGATCAACATACATCGAATTATCTTTGATATATGCGACCAACGGCGATATGTCCCCGTCCCACATTGTCGGATGAAAAATCTCTTCTGTGCTGTCAGAGGTCTCCATAATCGCCAACACTTGCATGTCTATCGATTCATTCAAAGTAAGAAGTGTTGCATATCTGTTCTGCTGAAAGAAATCCGCATCCTTGAACAAGTCCAAGTCTCCGAACATCAGATGATTATCCATATGATGTCCGTAGATCAGCGAATATTTATCTCCGAATTGATAATCGTTCACAGCATCCAAGAAGATACTTCCCGCCAACGAGAAATTACCAAAAACATCCTTGTTAAGGTAAGTCAGATTACTGCTACCCTGCAGAACAGGGTAGTCAATATTGGTTCCGTCTACTGTAATCCAACCGCATACATCAGGATTGATTTCATGCAGATCATTAAAATCGGGCGGAGCACTTAAGTACTCAACCTCAGGCTTCATCTGCAACATGATTTCCTGGGTAGCTTCCGTATCTGAAAATACCTGATTATTGTCACTTATTGCATATACCGATAAAGAAAATAACAATGATAAAACAATAACGGCGGTACTTTCAAAGAGAATTGAAATACTCTTTAAAAAAATCCTCATTGATTAATCATCTTTCTTTTTTCTATGTCTTACAGCAACAAATACTACAACTGCACCAACAGCGAAAATCATAATAGCGATATAAGGCATATTGTCAATGATAACACCGACATCGATAGTTGCATCTGTGGTATTAATAATGGTTATTGTATCTTCCCAATCACTGATAGTACCTTTAACATACTTTTCTTTCCAAACAGCGGAATGAGAGCCCACAATAGTATCGCCCTGCTCATTCATGTTCTCGGTGTTAATATTATATGTGGGTACCTTAAAGCTTGATGAGTAATCCTCTTCCATAACGGTATATTCAACACCATAAGGTACATTATAAAATTCTACTCTGGTATTGGCGGTTATTTCGATGGTCTTACTCAAGGTATAGGCGCCATTCTCAAGCTTCCATTCTGTATGCTCAATTTCTACAGGATCTCCAACCTGTGCATTTGCCTTGTTAATGAACTTATAAGTGATGTCGCTGCTTACAGGTGAATCACTGGTCATTACAACATCAACATTAAACGGTCTGTTCTCATCCGCGATATTACCGTTTACAACCTTCTTGATGATAATCTGACCGTTACCGTAAATATTGGTCACACCATTGGTTTTTGCATTGATATATGTGTCCTGGTTATCGGGATCCGGCTTATGTAATGTAACAAGTCTTGAAAGTGTTTCATTATTGTCTGCATCCTTAACCTTTACTACCTGAACATGTAAATAGTAATTATTGGGGTCATGTGTAACACCTGCAACATCGTGTGTATCACCATTTTCATCCCTAACAGACTCTGATACTTTATACCAGTAATCACCGATTTCTGTATAGGTAGGCAATGTTACAACAACCGACATTTGCTTGAAATACTTACCATTCACATTCTGAAGTGGCTCACCCTTGATATTATCACTTGTAATCTTTGCATCACTAATCTTAGGCATATCGGCGGGCTCTTTGATTGATGAATGGGTCGGAAGTCCGCTTACCTCATAAGGAGTAAAATGAATGATGAAATCTTCATTGGGGAAAACACCATTGGTTGTATCACCCAACAGTTCAAAAGTTTTGACAAATGTAAAAGACGGCATGTCTTTGGTTCCATTGTCAGTTGTGTTGTATCCATCAATATTTGTACCTTCGTCTGCCTTAGCAACAAATGCAAATGACAAAGACATCGAAAGCATCAGTACTAAACTTATAATTGCTATCCATTGTTTTTTCATGTTATATACCTCTGTGTCTCATAAACATAATGATTTTTGATTTGATATCTCTTTTCTCAATACATCCGAAATTACGACTATCCATCGTCTGTGTTCGAAAATCTCCCAAGATGAAATAACTGTCATTCGGGACCGTGGTTTCCTGACAAAACAAGTTATTTGAATATGTCTTGTATCCAAACATTTCCGTCTGAGGCGTTCCGTTGACCATTACTGTTCCGTCCTCTGTAATCAATACAGCGTCACCTGCTCTGGCAATCACACGCCCACAGTAAGAAATTCCTTCGTTTTGATAAAACACCACATCATTTCTTTGATACTCTGTCCTTTGAAATGCCAAAACCATATCGCCGTCCGCTAGACTGGGATACATTCCATTGCCATTTACAATCTCCAGATCAAACAATTTCAAGAAAATCAACATTGCAATCGAGAAAATTAGAACCATCTGGATGATGTCTCCGACAAGCCTCCGGATTTCCTTGGATCGATTTGCCTGCATTCTCCTGTCGGCAATTACATCTGCCAATGGTTTTAGGGGACTCAGTTTAGCTTCCTTCATCCGAGCCTCCTCTCTGCTCGAGCATTTCTCTATATGCCCGGTGCAAGGTTTCATATCGTTTTTTCTCAACAATCAATGCCTTTTCGTACAGTTGATTCAGCTCCTGTATCTTTTTCCATACATCGCTTTCATCCACACCACCGAAAAAAGATTTCTGAAAAGTGGTATTTTGCAGCCATTCATATATTTCTTGTTCTTCACGGCTTAATGATGAATTATTCGGCATGTCTTTTATCTGCTTTTTCACAATTCATCACCACCTTTCCTCTTGCTGCTTCTCCTTCTTCTTATCAGCAAAAAGCTTGCCACCGCGACCACAAAAACTATTATTATTCGGTAATAGTGATTATTTACAACAACACCGATATCAATCACTGCATTTTTCTCGTTGTAAATAGTAACATGATCGCGTAGATCCGTTATAGAGCCTACCGCGTAGTTCTGGGCCCATAGAATACCGCTTTTGATTTGATCCTGCGGTTCATCAATTGATGTATTTCGATAGGTCGGTAAGCTATATCCTTGATCGGCATAATTGCTTTCTATTACTTTATATGTAATACCACTTGGTATATGACTGAAAGTGACCGTATCGCCGGCTTTCAACCATACCGACACCGTATGCGAATCACTGATTCCTCCCGGTATTATCACTTCTTCGTTGACTGTATATTCATACAAATCATAGGTATATCCACCCGAATACTTAATTGGATTGGTAATGACATTTCCTTCAGGTGCTTCAAAGGTAACATCAACCTTAAAATACTGCTGTGTGTCGGCTGCATTACCGGATAATTGCTTTGTTACCTGCAACTCTCCTTCGAATTCCTCAGGCTTTATCTGAATGTATGTATACATTACAACTCCCTGAGATGCATCCAACTCATCATAGGATTTGAAGCTGTATGTAGCATCCTCTCCAAATACAACAACCTTATAATAGAATATGTCACCGGCCATCACATAATCGCCATTTGGCTCAAATGAAATTGTGCCATAATTCAAATGGTCCTGACCCTTGTTTATTTGGGTCATTCTTTTGGTATTCAGATCGATGCTCAGCACTCCGCCTTTACCATATGCCTTGGCATATCCGTTACCGGCTTCTCCATAGAGTTCATCACCGTTATGACGCGTTGTGGGATTTGTTCCTTCATTGGTATCCCAATAGGTCAGCTGTGCTGCTTCTTCATCATCGACAATTCCGTTGGGTGAGTACGCTATACCAACGAAATCAGAACAAGAACCCATATGATCCTCTACTGCGTATTTATACAAAGGAACTCTGTATATATCATTTTGAAGAATTCCGTTTTCTACGCTATCTCTGGGATCATTATTGACATAAGATATACTGTCCGGATTATCTACGCTGTGTACGATATTCCATGTCAGTGTCTGGTTACCGTTCAATCCCTGCTGCAACACAATTGAAGTATCGTCCGTGTGATCATACAGGAATACTCCGTCCGGCTGTACATCATATACATGTATCGTCAAGGTCCAGGTATATACCTGATAATCCTTTTGACTAATATCATTACCGTCTTTATCTAAGATCTTTCCTCCGGCTCCAATATGAACCTCTACAGGCTTATCATTACTATCCACCACATACTCTACTTTATATGTTCTGGTACCTGTACCGGACGCATAATTTCCTTTATCTATGGCAGTAAAATATACACCTGTATTCTCACCATCAGCCTTATAGCGGAAAGCATTTGTCGCATTACCCTCTGCATTACCTTCTGCTGAATCTACCGAAGATACAATCAAACCTTTGACATTATACTCATCGCCTTCAATTAATGTATCTCCCTTTGTCAGCGTAATGGAGTGAGCTACTTTTTCGTATACATCTTCCCCATTCACTACCTTATGATCCAGATATGTCTTGGTAATAAAGTCAGGCAGCTTAGCTTCATGATTAAGCCATACATAATAAGCTCGCTCATCATAGCTCTGACTGTTGGTAAGCGTAATCAGATTGATATTACTTCCCTGACTCCTGGTCAATGTATAAGTCGTTTCATACTGTCTTGCATTGGTATCTGCAACAGTTTGTTTTTCACGCTCCGTAATAGAGTTGAAATGATTGACTCCGTCATTGAAATACTGCACAGGAACACGATATTCACCATTGATATATATCTGTTCCTTGTAATCACCAAGATTTGCCTCAAATCCGTAGATTTCATTTTGCGGCTTGTCATTATAGAACGGCATCGTTCCGCCTATTAATACCAGTCGCTCTTCGCCGCGGTCATTATACATGATCTCGCCGTTGTCTTTTTTCTTGGTGTAATATTCCAGCACATAATACTGCAATCGATCGTCCAGATGCTCCCAAGAATATGTCCAACCGTTTGCATCATTGAGCTTCTGCGTATCAAGCAATGTTCCGGTTCGTCGGTTAAGTCCCGTCTCTCCGCCGCTTTGCTGGATTTCATTGTCATTCCAAATCCACAGCTGTACTGTGATTCCGTCTGACAAAACATGCGTGTTCTCATGCCATTTTTTTACAACTCGGTATGTCTTTTGGTGTTCAATCGGAACGGTGGTTACATAACCGATATCCTTAAAGCTTACTGTCTTGATTCCATCGATTTCCGGACTCAGGTTGCACAGTTTTACCGACTGCGCATTGCTGATATCAAAAACAGTATTATTGTTTGCATCACGCTGATAGTCAGCCTTGAAGACCTCTGTGTAATTTTCGCCCGTTCCCTTTGTAAGCGTGACCTTCGTTCCGTCCGCGCCACTCGAGGAAGCGATTGCACTCACACCTGCTTTCAGGAATCCTGAGACCTCCGGCCTCAACGCCGAACTGCCGGTCGTCGATGCGTATTTTAGTACCTCCGTCTGTACATCCGTCAGAAGCACGTGTACATAATAAGTACTACCTATATCCGTCGGTTTATTGTTGCTATCCACGGATACATATGGCACACCGGTAAATGTGTATCGTCCATTACCGTCTGTTACCGCTTCAAAATCTATAATAGTTTCCTTGTATATAACCTCACCGAGGTCGTTTCTTAGGAAAAATCCTTCGTCGTCGAACTGTGGCAGACTCTCCAAATGAAGAACCGGCGTGCCGTCTTCGTTGACAAGCTGAACCCTAATTCCCTTAATCGGGACGTCTCCGCTTGTCACATCTCCCGGCGAATAATTCGTATCCACATTGTTGTCGTAAAATACAGTACCGGTGATTTTTCCTGTACTCGTCGAATCAATAACTGCAAAGTCCAACGATACCGTTTCGACATCTTCCGCATAATATGACCAAACGTCGATACCTGCCTGATTGCCTCCGCCGCCATAATTGTAGTTATAGAACAGCATTGATACCTGCGAGGAATCTACCGGCTCATGATGATATGTCGGAGCGAATTCAAATTCTTCATCAATAAGATGTTTTTGATCCTCTGACAGCTGTGAATAGAGCAATCCGAATCTGTTTTTTGCCAGATAATCTTTATCGTCACGTACCAATGTGGAAATATTTCTGGGTCCGATCTTAGTTCCGTCCTGCAATTCTTTGAAGGCAAATATACCTCCTATTTCCTTACCCGAACGAATCTTAGATCCGTCATAAGATTTCGTACCGTCACTTAAGATGTAATATTTACCATCCGGTACGGGTGTAACATCCAAACCTTCAATTGTTCCATATGCCAACGGATTGTTGTTGTAATACAGATTGTTTGCACCGTTTAGATTATTTCCGTTCAATCTTTCAATAGTCAGTCCACCACGCAGACCTTCCATATCAATAGTAGGGAAATGTATCTCTCCGCCTTTAGCTTCCGTTGTAACCTTGATACTGTTCTGTGGGTACAAACCGATTGGAATGTATTCATTGTCTGTGTCTTTTCCATCCCAATAAAAGGTATTCTCTCCCGGCTTAACCGCACCGTTCAATTCGATTACACCACTACCCTTATAGCTCAGAATCGAAGGATCCGCACCCGGCGTATTCTTTAACTCCGCTATCGCTTCACGCAAATCCATGGTAATGGTAACAGAGGTTGCACTCTCTGCATAAAAAGTAAAAGCACCACCTTGTCCGAAACGTGAAATGTTCTTAGCCGATCCCTTGAATGACAAATCCGTAATTCCTTTTAACGGTTCCGGTTGTGTCTTAATGTTGATTATCTCCAAATCATCACTGGGTCTGCCAAAAAACACCTTATATGTTTCCATGGTCTCCGTATCGGCTGCATATGGCAAATGAACATTGATGTTCTCCTCGTTACTTATATTATCCAAGGAATTGTCATTGTCATAAAAAGAATGATAAATGGAGTAGGGAGTTGCGCCCGTAGTCGTAAATCCCATGTTATTGGCAAAGAAAATGAAGCCCCATGGAGCTATTTCACTAAAATCTGTCTTGTAGACATAACCATCGTGCGTCAATACATGCAAGTGCAGAGAGGAAATCGTATTACCACCTGAATTGAGTGCCAGATAATTGGCCCATGTACGACCTTCCTTGACTTCGTATCCCGTCTGATCATCATTTACACCGACAACTGTTGTATCCCATGCTGCAACATAAATGACACTCTGATCCCACGCGCTTGTAGTTTTCACAACCCCAGGATTGGTGCTGGCATTTTTACCTGTTTCCGAATGAAAATCAAACTGATAAATACCTGTTACCGGTGCTACGAACTCCAATGGAATATATCGATCCGCATCATCCTGATCCGCTGTATTTATTCTCGGGCCGTTACGTTCTTGTTTGTAGTTGCTGATATATCCGGCACCATCCTGCACAACATCAAATGTCTGTTTGCTGCCATCAGGAAGTATTATTACTATATCTGCACCTGTGAGACTACTTTTTAGCTTGTCATTGGCATCCAGCTTACTATTAGCCACACTGCTGCCGAATAATATTTTCTCACCTGCCTTGGCAAATACATTGATATGTGTCTGACGATTAATTCCCGCGGTCTGATAATTGCCCGCAGTAATATATTCGCTGTAGAATCGACAATCATTGTCATCCATATTCAGCAATGCACTTCCCGAACCATACACACCTGTCGGTACTTCATCCAATGCCGGAGCAGCAAATGTAACCGATGACGATTCTTCTCCGACCAATATTATGGAAAATGTAACTCCATCTTCCACAAATACATATGTCTGTGTACCGTTAAGAGTCACGTCTTCCCTATTCGGAATAACGGTTATAATGCTTTCTGTATTTTGTTGTTCATTTTGTGATTCATCTTCTTGAACTTCAGATTCACCGGAATCTTCAGATTGAATAGGTGTAAAAGTAATCTTCAAATCTGATGTCGGGTCAGAGGTTAATTGGGTATCACCCAAAGACAGGTATCCTTCCTTTAACCAATAACCGGATATCACTTTTTCACCAATATAAATAGATGCATCAGAGTTATAACTTACAATTATTTCTACACTCTGCTGCGTTGAATTATCGGATTCGATCTCCGATTCTAATGTTGTGTCATCGTTTCCTAATTCGGATTCTGATTCTGAATTTTCAGCTTCCAATTCTGAATCTAATGACGAATTGTCAGTCTCTTCGCCCGATTCCATAGACGAACTATCGGCCTCTTCGTCCGCATCAGATTCAGTGACAGACTCTATAATATCTTCCGGATTAGTCTCCGTTTCTGTAGCATAAACGGTCAAAGGAGTATTGGCTATCAACACGCTCAAGCACAATCCCCATATCATCACTTTTTTCATTTCCAAGTCTTCTTTCGCCAGTATTACAAAAGGAGCAAAACGCATATTTTTTTATAATATGCCACGATGATAAATATAGCACCAACATATTTCGCGAACAACTAGACAAAAACGGACAAATCCCCTTTTTACAAGGGATTTGCCCATTTATACTCCTGGAAACGAACAGCTTTTTCGTTAACTTTTTCCTGCAATTCGATACGACTCATATCAACCCCATAGAGGTCTGTCTGTCGAATTAAAATATCCTTCAAATGGCATTCTTCCAATGCCCTCTGTAATTCTTTAACTGTCTTTCGCAAATAATCTTTTTTGATTACACCGGCTTCATCCCACAGAATCATGCAGAGTTCATCTCCCGAGACCATCCTACCGTTACTGTGAATCAAATACGCGAGTAATTCTTTGGAAGGATTTCTCTTAAACTTGATTTCATTCCCGTACTCATCATATACCTCAAATGCACCATAACAGTTTACCGATAAAATACTCTTATCGGGCATTGCATGCATCGGGTTGTGTTTATATATTTTCTCCAACTCTGCTTTGATTTTTTCGGCACGCACCGGCTTTAACAAATATGCATCTGCATGAAGTTGCATAGCTTCATAACCATACTCCTTATAGCCTGTGCAAAAGAATAGGATAATCTGCGGGTTATGCTCTCGAAGCTTCTCTGCCAACGCAAGTCCACCCATATGGTGCATTTTTATATCTAAAAAGGCTATATCAACATGGTGTTCTTTTTCCCATTCCAATGCATCGTCTTCATCTTCAAATCCGACTACCTCTTGAATTCCTTCCAGAAGCTTGACTTCACGGACCAAATTGTTCAGTAACAGATATTCATCATCTACACATAATGCTATCATCATCATGCTCCTTTATGTTCTCTCGGCACTCGAATGATACAGGTCGTTCCCTTGCCAACCTCACTGTCAATCACAAGACTACCACCGCAAAGAATATTTAATCTTTGCTCCACATTCTGTATTCCCACGTGCACCTTGCCATCTTGTACGCTATCTTTGTCAAAGCCCACACCATCATCAGATATCGAAATAATGTAATCTTTATCATCCGAATATGTACGAACAGTTACTGTTCCGGCGCTCTTTTTTTTCGCACAAATGCCGTGTTTAATTGCATTCTCAACAAGGGGTTGTAATGTGAAACTCGGAATCATAAATCCTGTTTCCTGCACATCATAACATACATTTAATCTTCCAAAACGAATCTGCTCAATCTCTGTATATGTCTTCAGATTTTCTATTTCCTGCTCAATAGGACACGTGTGATGTAATGTAATGCTGTGATAATTTACACGCAGATAGTCCGAAAACATTCCTATAACAGTACGCGCCCGCTCTGTATCCTCCACACACAGGCTATCAATTGTTCCCAAAGTATTGAATATGAAATGCGGCTCAATCTGAGCAATCATAGCATTCAAACGTAAGTTGGTCAGTTCTTCCTTCTGCTTTAACATATCATGCTTCTGCTTGGAATAAATACCGCAGAAAATCCAGAGCACGCCCACAGAAAAGATTAATCCCAACATTACATCCGAGGAGAAGAATTCGACATATTCAAACACCGACAATGAATCCAAAACAACTCCCAATGCCCAGGCAAAGGTACAACTGAACAGTATATTTCTTCCCAATCGGCTTTTGCCGTTTTTCACAATATATATCAAGTTTAATATCAGTATCAATGCAGCATATATACCTGCTAGAGGATAGGTGCGCGGAAATTGTATAATGCCAAACTCATCGACATAAAAATACAACTTTGTAATCGGTGTTGACAATATCAGTATCAGATGAATTCCTGTCAATATATGGTAGGTACGGCTGTAGAACTTTACATTTCTGCTCTTCTCTCCGATAATGCTCAACGAATACATTCCAAGTGACCAAAACATCATCGCAAAAGAGATAAATACTGCCATATAAAAAATATATAATAAAGCGCAATACCGCGTATCACCGTATAAAGCAATGACACAGTTGTCCATGGTGGCAACTGCATAATTGGACGCAATTATCCATTTAAAATACTTACTGTGTTCGGCACTCTCTCTGTCTTCATCCGCGCATACACTGTTCCAGATAATAAAACAGATTATCATCACCACATATCCGATAATCGCATTTAACACTACCATCGGATTATTATGAGAAGGTGACAATACAAACATTATGATTGATATCGCCGCCCCTATGAGCATTCCTATTTTTCCTATCATTTGTCCACCCGACTATGCCTCCATAACACGGCAAAAACATCCTCTTACTTCAACGCATCAATTGTATCATACACCATCTCTGCGGTCTTGGGTAACGTCAGATATTTAACAACTCAAAATATCTGACATTACCTTTGGATTCGGGCATCTGCTTTGCACCTACTATTTATTCAGGTACGAATTATATAGGTATAATTGCTCAATAATCTTTGCTTTTTTTCTTGGACATAAACATAAAAGGACCCCGCAAATATGCGAGTATTAAGCTATTTCAGCTGATTCCTTGTCAGCTTCCTTCTTCTCTTTAGCACTGATGCTTGCAAATACGCAGGTCAAGCAGCATGCGACCATTGAATTCAATCCCCAATTAGGTGTGATTCCGTTGATGCTCTGTACTACTGATATTACAAACATTGCAACTACTACTGCGCTTACTACCCATGAAATGATCTTTGTTGTTCTTGTCTTCATAATTATTTACCTCTCTTGGATTAAATATTGTTTCATCGGATTGCGTATCTGATGTGTTTCACTTGATGAATTTATATTATCATCCGCTAGGGGCAGGTACCATTGATTAGCCTTACAGTTATCTTACAGTGTTGTAAGGTTAATCTTCAAATAGAAAAGGCTCCTGAGGTTATACCCCGGGAGCCTTTGTAATTTTATAATAAATCTATAATGTTGTGTCTACTGCCGCACATTTGATATCGTCTTCGATATATCTTGTGGTGGCTCTCAAGCATTAGAATATTCATTTTACGAAAGCTAGGTCGAGTAAAAGCCTGTTAACCTGTAACAAAGCTTCTTTTGGGCATATTTTAACTTAAAATTTAATTCTGCGCTTCTTCAATTTCTTCAACGAACATTTTAGCTTCATAAAGACTTGCCCTTGTACGCTTTCTGACAAATTTTACGGCTTCCGCTTTCATATTGCTGCCGGTGAGGTGCTGTATGGTTATACGATCGTCATGAGTTATATTCTCAAAGGAAACACATCCGGCTGTTTCATTTTTTTTAACACGTTTTGCGTTAAAGATAAGCGCTACGCCGTTAATCACGAAAGCAACAAGCCATATGCAGGCAACTATAGGTTTTGTGTCTATCCACATGAAGAAAAGGACAAATTGTAATACTGCTGATATAGCACTGATAATCAGGCCGGCCTTATATGCTTTTGTGTATTTTTCTCCGTTTTGAATACTGTTGTTCATTTCTCTTGTCATTTTAGGATCCTCCTTAAGCATAGTATCAAGAGAATAATTAAACATATCACTGATTTTTACCAGAGTGAGTAAATCAGGGTAGGTCTTCTCATTCTCCCAATTTGAAACTGTCTGTCTTGTGACATTAAATTCGAAAGCAAATTCTTCCTGGGAAAGATTAGCTTCTTTTCTGATCTTTAGGATTGTCTGACCGATTTGCATTTTTGTGTCCTCCTTACAGTTTCGATTCTATGATGCGGATGGGAAAAAAACAAGCAATTAGCCTTTTACATATGATGTATTTTTGAAAAAATACGATGCAAGAAAACTTTGCAGGCCTTGATTTTAGCGGATTGTGGGTTTTTTGACCAAATATTTTCGTTAAGCATATATCCCGGTCGGAGAAAATTCATCCCCCTGCTCTTTCGACTGAGATAAAAGCTGAATAACACATTTGAGCCGGTGTCATTCCAAAGTGACACCGGCTCAATTCATTAGCCATGTAATAGATTTTACAACCACTTTTTTCCCTGAAAAAGATGACATGAGAGAATTTTATTTTTTTCACTATGCACTTCAAATTGTACATCGCTACTTCAAAAT
>JAKSRV010000005.1 GCA_024403435.1 Lachnospiraceae bacterium | reverse complement strand
TCCAGGAGATTTCTATAGGCATCAACAATGAGCATGTCAGTTGCATTGGTTGTACTGACTATAAAGAAACGATGGTAGATGTAGGAACGTTGAAAGTCCCGGATAAAGAGAAGGCTATTGGTCAAGCGGAACATTTCCTTAAATTCGTTAATAGTGATGCTAGAGAAGCTATTGAGCGAGGAATGCGGGAGCGAGGTTTCTTAAAATAGTACTTGATAGACTAATCTCAACGGTGCATATTTCCTATAGGTGTCTTTTCTATAGGTACCGGTTGGGTAAATAGCAATTTTTACTTCCGTTTTGCAAAAGTAACTTCTGCTTAAGATATTTTTGCAAGAGTTACGGGCATGCTCCCGTTCTTTTGTGGTATTGGGAGCAGTATAATCGTAATGTTGAGTGATTCCATTAAGCCAATATATTAGCAATCTGTTGAAAATACAGCATATAAATGCTAATATATTGGCATGATTAATATATTTCAAAAGACACCCGGTGAAATTAATAGAATAATAGCGCAGAATGTTACCAATCTTAGAAAAAGGAAGAAAATATCACAAAAAGTGCTTTCACAGAAGTCCGGAGTAAGCTATGGGTCGATAAGAAGATTTGAAAATGAAGGAGAAATATCTTTGACCTCACTTACGAAGATAGCAATAGCATTAGGGGTTAGTGAAGAACTTGAGGAGCTTTTTTCAGAGGTACCTTTTGATTCGATTCAGGAGGTAATAAATGGACAGAGTAAATAGATTGGATGTTTTCTATCATGAACGAAAAGTTGGAACGATGGCTCTGTACAAGAATTTATATGCCGCATTTGAGTATGACGCTGAATGGCTTATAGATGGTTTTTCTATAAGTCCGTTTTCATTGCCACTTGAAAAGGGAGTATTTATTCCGAAAATAGATCCTTTTGAAGGAATTTTTGGCGCATTTAACGATAGTCTTCCTGATGGATGGGGAAGACTGTTGGTTGACCGTCTTATGCGAAGGAATGGTTTCAATCCTGCCCAAGTTGGAAATCTTGACAGGTTGGCAATTGTTGGTGCTTCCGGAATGGGTGCATTAACTTACAGACCGGTTATATCTATGAGTGATAGCAGTGAACAATTGTCGCTTGATGAGATTGCAAAAGAATGTGAGAGAATTCTTAGTTCAGAGGATAGTGAAAAGCTTGATTATGTATTTGCAAAAGGTGGATCGTCCGGTGGAGCCAGACCAAAGATATTAACCCAAGTCGATGGTAATGATTATATAATCAAGTTTCCTTCAAAAGAAGATGATATAGATATCGGAAAGCAGGAATATGATTACGCATTATGTGCCAAAGAGTGCGGAATTTTGATGGAGGAGGTTCGATTATTCGATTCAGATAGGTGCAAGGGGTATTTCGGAACAAAACGTTTTGACAGGAATGGCAGTTCTGAAAATGACAGAATTCATATGATATCGGCATCAGGTGTGCTTGAGACATCTCATCGTATCCCTAATCTTGACTATGATTTACTCATGCGGCTTACCCTTCAGCTTACTAAAAACATGGATGAGTGTTTAAAGCTTTATAGACTTATGTGCTTTAATGTATTTGCGCATAATAGAGATGACCATTCTAAGAACTTCACATATTTGTATGATGAAAAACACAAAAATTGGTATTTGTCTCCTGCATATGATTTGACTTATAGCAACTCCATCGGTGGTGAACATGCGACTACTGTGCACGGGAATGGTGTGAATCCTGGTATGAAAGACGTTTTATCGGTAGCCAAAGAAATAGGCATAGGCAGGGAAAAAGCAGAAAGAATTGCTAAAAATATACAAGAATGTGTACATGAAAGACTTGTGGAATACCTTAAATAAATAATAAGGTGTCTTTCCTATAGGTACTGGTTGGGGGAAATATGAGTCTGAGGGTATTGAATTATTTTTCGGACAAGTATAGTCGAATCGGCAAGGAGGTCGGAAAAGCTATGGGCGGACAGGTATTGGAGTATGAGGCTAAGGATATAAAGAGAGAAGGAATTCGGGAAGGAATTAAGGAAGGAATCAATGAAGGCATAGCGCTTCTGAAAGAAATGTTTGAAACCGGAATGATAGATGAGAAGACGTTGGAGTACTATATGGAAAATGTAGATAGAAAGTGTACAAAATAAATGAGTCTTTCAGCATTGTAAGGCTCAAGTTGTCAGATTAATACAAATGATATATTGTTATAGTATAAGTATTTCATTTGGGGAGGTATATGATGCAAGGTAAGACAGTGAGACGTTTGATGGCTCAGGCAATGGCGGCAACTATGATTTTTTCGAATGTTGCATATGTGTCAGCCGAAGAGCCCGTGGAAGCAGAATCAAATGAGGAATCATATGATGAAATATATGAAGAGCCATCTGAAGAGGTCAATGAAGAATCATCTGCAGATTATGATTTGACCGTGGTGGAAAATGTTGATAATGACGTTGAGGGGATACCGGCTTGGCCTGCAGTCAGAACCTATCCTGATGGAAGTGCTATCGATCTGGGCGGTATGGAAATCATTGTCAGAGATTGGTTCAGCTATGATTTTACTGAGTTTCAAATTGGAGCTGAAGATGTTGCGAAAAAACAGTATGTTGAATGGCTGAGCGAAACCTACAATTTCAAGATTACGCAAGATGGAATGTCTCAGTGGGCAGATGTAGGTTCGGATTTTGTTGAATATCAGACCGGAGGTGGTGATAGCAACAATTATGTATTTGTATTGCGTGATGAACCCAATGTGGTGAGTGCAATGAATATCGGTTTGATGTATGATTTTTCGAAGTGTACAGCATTGGATTTTACGAAAGAAAAGTATGCACTCAACGGTATTGATAAGGTATATCGCAAGGGTGACAGCGTATATGCTATGGACGGAACAGGAGCGCACCCGGATACTGCGACAGTCTTAGTGTACAACAAGCGCATATTGCAGGAGAGCGGCATAGATCCGGAGGCTCCGTATGATATGCAGAAAAACGGAACCTGGACCTGGGATGCCTGGACTCAAATGATGGACACCGTACAAAAACATTATCGGACTGCGGGTGGTACATATACCGTAATGGGCTTTGATGGTCAGCCCGGTAGTCTGGCTTTGGCGGCTGCCAATTCAAATGGTGTGAATTATGTTGATTGTGTGAATGGAAGGATGGTATCGAATTTTAATTCGAACGAGCACCTTTATTCTTTGACTTGGACGCTTGATATACTTAATAAGTATCAGCTTGATGAACCGTATGACGCTGATTGGGATTATTATAAGCAGGCATTCATTGATGGGGAGTATGCCTTTTTAGTGGAATCTGCATATGTGGTAACTTCAGGAAATTGGTGTGGCGGAAGTTCTGAAGACTTGGGAGTTGTATCCTTCCCTAAGGGACCGAACGGAAAGCAGTATGCCAATACAGAGTTTGGTAATTTGGCTGTAATTCCGGCTTGTTATGGCGATGAAAGAGCCAATAAAATAGCACTGGCATATGATTTGTTTACCGATTTCTATGAATGGTATGGAATGGCTTACTCGACATTGGGAGATAATTTATGTCCCAATATTGATAGCAGAACCATTACTGAGACTATTCCCGGTTTGTGTAAAAATGTTATGTACCCATACGACATTGCATTTAATCTTAATATTAACGAATCATTCCGATGGAATATAAATAGAAATGCAACGCTTGAATCTTTGACATCGAATTTTGCTCAGTTTGATGCTGTTATTGCGGGCAGTACCCAGTATAGGGGAACATTTGGCTCAAGTGATGGTCTACGCTGGGTATATGATATGAACGCCCAAACATTGACCATCAGTGGTTCGGATACAGTGAATGAATCCATAAAAAATGTATTGGGTAACATCAAAATAGAATGTGTCTATTTTGAAAATTGTACTTTGACAAAATCAATCAGTAATATGTTTAGCGGTTGCAGTTATCTGAAGAAGGTAGATTTTAGCGGTGCTAATTTTGTTGAAGTAAGTGATATGAATAATACATTTAGCAATTGCGCGAGTCTGACTGCGGTCGATTTCGGAAGCATGGAGATAGCATCCGGAACTAATGTGAGTGATATGTTCTGGGATACGTATAACATTAGATTCATAAATACTCCACAAAAGATTGCCGATGATATATTTATTGGTGTCAACAATTTATATGTTGATGGCAACGGATCATTTCATAGCTTCCTGGACAAAGCGGCAGCAGGCAAATCACTGATCGGACTGATAGTTCAGAGCGAAGGTATGTCGATGAATGTTATGACAGACGGTACGCTTGTAGCCTATTTCCGATTCAGTATTCAGAATGATGTATTTAAATATCAGGATATGCTGTCTGTTAAATATGGTAAATCCGGTGAGCCTTATGAAGAGGTTTCATTGAGAAATATGAAGCCGATCGGTCAGTCTGAACAAAGTACAATGTACGAGGTGACAATACCGCTTGCGGCTAAGGATCTTGGTGATCAGCTGGGGGTATGCCTGGCAGGAGGAGAAGGACACGGAACCATAGTTGGTATTAATGTTGGTGCATATCTTAACACCTTCGTTCGTGATAAGAGATATTCAGAATATTCCGATTTTGCCAAGGCTTTGTTGAATTACGGTGCTGCAGCGCAGTTGTATTTTAAGTACACAGATGAGTATTTTGAAAAATATCCGTATGCTAAAGATTATTACATGTACGATCTGGCGAATAGTTACCTTGATGATGTAGATAGAATAGTCAAACCATTGACAGATAAAGAATTGTCTGCATATGCGGCATCGCCCAAAGATGTAGTGAACGGACCGGAATATATAGGAACATCATTGGTGCTTGACTCGACTATTAGTATCAGACATTATTATTCACCCGGCAAATTAGGTAGTTATAATATCGGCGGAGCGGTTACCGATGTGAATTATGAAAAGTCATATATTGAAATCAGTAATTTGACATTGTTTGATATTAATAAGGGGTATAAAGTAAATATTTCAAACAAATCGAATACATCTCAGACTTGCAGCTATAGTTATGGTATCGGCAACTATATCTATGCGGCATATCATCAGCCCAATCATGATCAGAAGTTGATGGATCTTCTGACTTGCTTGTACAGAGTGGGCGAGGAGATGAATAAGCTGTAGTATAAATGTAATACTCATAAGATTTTGACAGAAAGATGTGATGAAAGTGGAAAAATTAGCGATGAATGGCGGAACTCCCGTGCGCAGCAGTAAAATATTTTATGGACATCAGTGGGTTGATGAGGATGATGTTCAGGCAGTGGCTGATGTGCTCAGGGGGGATTATTTGACATGTGGTCCTATGGTCACAGAGATGGAAAAATGTCTCGAAACATATACAGGTGCCAAGCATGCGGTTGCGGTATCGAATGGAACCGCAGCACTTCATTGTGCATGCATTGCCGCCGGAATTGGCCCCGGGGATGAGGTGATTACTACGCCTCTTACTTTTGCGGCATCAGCCAACTGTGCCTTGTATTGTGGCGCGAAACCTGTGTTTGCAGATATCAATCCTGACACATACAATATCGATCCCGAGAGTATCAGAGCGCATATTACGGATAAAACAAAAGCTGTAGTTGCGGTTGATTTTACCGGTCAGGTCGTTGAGGTAGAGAAGATTAGGGCTATTTGCGATGAGTTTCATTTGATATTTATAGAGGATGCTGCTCATTCTATTGCTTCTAAATACAATGGCAAGCAGGTTGGTTCTTTGGCCGATATCACTACATTCAGTTTCCATCCGGTTAAAACAATTACCGGAGGCGAAGGTGGTGCATGCCTGACTAATGATGATGAGCTGTATCGTAAGCTGGTGCTTGCACATACACATGGTATTACGCATGATGAGAGCCTGATGGTGGGCGCACCTCACGAGGGTCCTTGGTATTATGAACAGATTTCTCTGGGATACAATTATCGTATTACGGATTTCCAGGCTGCACTTATTGTCAGTCAGATGAAGAAGCTTGATGCATTCGCGGACAGACGTAAAGAGATTGTGGCTCGTTATAATGAGGCATTTGAAAATATTCCTGAAATTATCGTACAGCAAGAGATTGCTGAATCCGATACATGCAGACATTTGTATATCATTAGATTGGATCTGAATAAGCTAAGCTGCACCAGAAGAGAGTTCTTCGATGCCATGAGTGCTGAGAATGTGCAGTGTCAGATTCATTATGTCCCTGTATACTGGTTCCCATACTATCAGCATCTTGGATATGAGAAGGGACTGTGCCCCAATGCCGAGAAGGTGTATGAGGGAATAATGAGTATACCGCTGTACCCGAAGATGACTGATGGGGATGTCGAGGATGTAATCAAGGCTGTAACCAAGGTTGTGGAGAATTTTAGAAAGTAATTTTAGGTATTGCGTTATTTATCGGTGGTTAAAATATGCAGAAAGGAGCACGATGAAGAGAAGTAAGTTAATAGCATCGGGAATGATATTATTGCTGACTCTGTCTCAATTCTGCTCCGTTGTATATGCAGAAAATGAGACCGCAGGATCTGCAGAAAATGAGACCGTAGGATATGTGTCGGAGGATGAGTCGGTAACCTCGATTCCTGAGGAAGTTATTGATGTGATGCCGGCATCAAGTGCTGGCAGTGCTTCGGATAAGGATGTAATTGTTGATTGGCAGTTAGATGACTATACGAGTGAACTGACTTATGGTTATGTCGATGATGAAGAGTTCGAAGCGCCATTTCTTACCCCGCGTAATGATGGTATAGATTTTCAATCGGATGATTCCTACTTCAATGGATATGAAGAAGGATATATGCCGGAGGAAGTCAGAAATCAACGCCGTGAGGGTGCCTGTTGGGCCTTTGCATCTATCGGAGCTGTAGAGATTAATCTGATTAAGAATCACGGAGTGGATAAAACGATTGATCTTTCTGAGACGCACTTGGTGTATTTCAATCTTTTTAGCGTAGACGATCCCAAGGATTGTCATGATGGAGACAAGGTTGAGTACGTAGGGAATCGTTATCTGAATACCGGCGGAAATGCAGCGATGGCTTATCATACTATGCTCAACTTGATTGGTCCTGTTGAGGAAACCGTCACTGAGTATATGTATGACAGTTCGTATATGGTGGATGCGGCACTTGCATATGGCAACAGCTATGCGCAGGTTAAGAATGTATATGCCATCAATCCCGATGACAGAGAAGGAATCAAATCGGCGGTAAAGCAGTTCGGTAGTGTGGTATGTTCAATGCATGCGACACCGGGTGATTATACTGTGACAGCGAATGGAGTTACTTCGACAGCATCGGTAAAATACAATACGAAAACCAATGCATTTTACGGTACTGTAAAAGATACCAATCATGGTGTGTTGATAGTTGGTTGGGATGATGAATTTTCCAAGGAGAATTTTACGGAAGGATGTCAGCCGCCGGCGGACGGTGCCTGGTTGATCAGAAACAGTTGGGGCGGTCAGGGATATGAACTGGACGGATATTTTTGGTTGTCTTATTATGACGCGAGTCTGGTAACATCGCGCAGTGCCTATGCCTATGATGTTTCATTGGAAGTAAATGATAATGTGTATGCTTATGACGGCAATCCTGTCAATCATATGTATACTACATCTAAAAATATTTATGGTGCACAGCAACAGTACTGGGTGGATGATGGAGAAATTATCAAGGCTGTAAGCTTTGAAACATACAGTACCAATCTGACCGCGATAGCGACGGTTACCTGCGGAGGTGCATCAATTACAAAATCGATTGATACGACTTTTGCAGGATACTATTCAATAGAATTTGATACTGCGTTGCTTGTGGATGAACGCTCATTGGTAACAGTTTCTATAGATTACTATTCCGATACGGATTCGGACATAAGTATCGTTTTGGAAGGTATTCATGACAAAAAAGAATTAAGCAACACGGGAATATACTATATTGGTGCGCATGAGGCTATAGGAAGTAAGGTTCACTACAAGAGCAGTTCCGGATCGGATTACTGGATTGATTATGAGTATGACATCTGCATGAAATTGTACACCGATAATGCTGATGAATCATTGCTGACCAAGACAGTAGACGTTGCCGGATTTGATTTGTCTGTAGACGGCAGTGTCGGGGTGAATGCTTATATACAGCCGCGTCATTTTAGGGATGAAGTGATTGAAAGCTACTATGTAACTGCGACATATGGTGATGTGACGGAGCGTATTGATTTGAATCAAAAGGCAGTGGTAGATATTGCAGACAAATCAGTTAATTGCTATGTGATACCGATTAGATTGGCTGCCAAGGATATGGGCACAGACGTAATCTTTAGGTTGTATGACAGTGACGATAATCCTATAGAGCTGAACAACAGTAATATGGATGACGGTTACGGATATGTATACTCGGTGAACAGATATTTAAAATGTCTGCAGAGTGGAGAAGATGAAGCTGCAGCAACATTGGCGCAGGCAATGGCTGCGTACGGACAGATAGCGGCTTGCTATTTCGGTATTGATGATTATGACTGTTTTGAAGAGAAGCTCGGTGCCGTGATAGGCGATGAGAGTGCCGGGGAGATATGTGAGGACGTCAAGTGGATAGATGCCGACGTGCTGGGTAACTATTCGAAAGTAAGTGTTGGTTCCGTTGAGGGACTCACGTATTTGGGCTCGAGTCTGCTGCTTACATCGGGCACAGGCATCAGACACTATTTTGTACTTGAGGATGATTATGATTTTGACCGATATTCATTCAAGGTTGGAGTACAGTCTGTGACTCCTACAGTCACAGGTAATGTAATATGTATTGACGTGGAGAGTAATGTCACGGCGGTTGATTACGCTCGAGAGTACAAGCTGGTGATTGATGACAACGGCGGAACGGGTAGTTACATAATGTACTACTCTGTATACAGTTATTTGTATGATGCGATGATTAAGGCGATAGACACTGATGACGCCGTGCTTAGAGATTTGGCCGGATATATGTATCTGTACGGACAGAATGCGGCGGCATATTATAGAGATTGATTTGTTGTATATAGATTGATTTTATTGTATATAGATTAACTTGTTGTATAGAGGCTAATTTATTGGAGGGAATAATGGGGTACACAGCTAAGACAGATGAGTTAACAAGAGAGTATTTTGATTCGATTTTAATATCTACCAGATATTTAGATTCCGATCTTCCGAGTCTTGATATGGAGCTTTGGGGCGAGAATTTCAAGACACCTGTAATGACTGCAGCTTTGTCGCATCTTCATAATATTTGCGATAATGCAATGGCTGAATTTGCCAAGGGAGCCAAGGATGCCGGCGCTGTCAATTTCGTGGGAATGACAGAGGAAGATGAGCTCGAGGGTATGCTCGCAACAGGTGCAAGAACGGTCAAGATTGTGAAGCCTCACGAGAAAGATGAGAAGGTTCGTGAAAAGATAGAGCATGCGACCACACATGGTGCATTTGCGGTTGGTATGGATATCGACCATGCAATATCATGGGAAGGAAAATATGATGTGGTATGCGGTTTTCCTATGAAGCCTACCACTACTGCCAAGCTGAGTGAGTATGTGAAGATGACCGACAGACCTTTTGTTGTAAAAGGTGTACTCAGCACAGCAGATGCAGAGAAGTGTGTTGAGGCCGGTGCTGCCGGAATCGTGGTATCTCATCATCACGGTATTATGGATTATATGGTACCTCCGTTGATGGTTTTGCCCGAGATTGTTAAGGCAGTAGACGGACAGCTCAAGATTTTCGTGGATTGCGGAATTGAGAGAGGTGCCGATGTGTTCAAGGCGCTGGCACTCGGAGCAGATGCCGTATGTGTGGGAAGAGCACTTATGGATCCTCTTAAGAACGGAGCCAAGGGTGTTACCGAGCAGATCGAGGTTATCAACAGAGAGCTGAAGGTAATAATGGCCAGAACCGGAGCCAAGAGCCTCAAAGAAATCGATCCTTCGGTGCTTAAATTCAGAGCGTTTTAACAGTGTAGGTTTTAGCAGTATAGGTTTTTAGCAATACAGATGGGTAAGATTGAAGATTTTTACAATAAATTCAATGAAGAAAAAAGATTGGACACCAGGCATGGACAGATAGAGTATCGTGTGACGATGAAGTACGTGCACGACTATCTGGACAAGGTGATGGCAGAGAAAAATATCTCCGTAGAGGCACAGTCTGCTGAGGAGATGGCGGCTGAGATGCAGGTTGCCGGATCACAGGAGCAGGAATCACAGGCAGATCGCTCGCAGATAAAAATTCTCGACATCGGTGCGGCAACAGGTCGTTACAGTGTGCCTCTTAGCGAAGAGGGGTATGATGTCACTGCGGTGGAACTGGTAAAGTACAATCTTGGAATGCTCAAGAAGAAAAACAGTAACGTGACAGCGATTCAGGGTAACGCTCTTAATCTAAAAAAGTTGAAAAGCGATACCTATGATCTGACATTATTATTCGGACCGATGTATCATCTGATGACCGATGATGAAAAGATGCAGGCTCTGAGAGAAGCCAAGCGTGTCACTAAAAAAGGTGGCTATATCCTTGTTGCTTATATTATGAATGAGTACGCATTTGTTATACGCGCGATTCAGGAGAATATGATTCATGAGTCCATAGAAAAAGGATTGCTTACCGAGGATTTTCATGTCATTCCGAATGAGGAAAGCGTATATGATTTTGTACGCATAGAGGATATCGACAGATTCAATGCCGAGGTCGGTCTTGCACGAGAGAAAATCATCTCGCCTGACGGACCGGCCAATTATATCAGACCGTTTGTCAACAAGCTGGACGATGAGGGATTTGAGTATCTGGTTAAGTATCAGCTGGCTACCTGCGAGAGATTGGATATAATCGGTGCGGCTGCGCATACCGTTGATATACTGCGCAAGGATTAATATGGAAATAGGAAGCCTGATAGAACGTCGCTTGGATAATGCGGTGTTCAGAGAGATTCGTAAAATAGATAAAGATATGCAGATGGGTGCCGGGATAGGCAATGATTATTCTGCAGTCGGAGATATGATAGTAGCTGACGGGACCGGTGATACTCCGCTGATTTCATGGACGAAGGCGCTTAACAATTTTTCATGTTCAATGGGTGCACATGCGGGAGCGAGGATTACTATGATGTTGCCGGTGGCAACTAAGGAATCGTACATCAAAGGTTGTATGGAGGAATATCAGCAGCTGGCAACAGAGTGCGGAATACAGATTGCAGGTGGTCACACACAAGTTTCTGACAGTTTCAAGAATCCTTTTTTCAGTGTGCAGATATTCGGACGTTCCGAATGGCATCCTGACAGGAGGACTGTTGCTGACGGCAGCGGTATTGTGATGTGCGGATATGCGGGGACGCTTGGAACCGATATTTTGCTCCGTGAAAATGCAGAGCTGATAAGAAACCGGTTTGGTAATTATTTTTCAAAACGTGCAAATGCCCGGGATTATTCGGTGCGTGAGGCGGTAGGAGTTGCAGCATCAGATGCAGCCGGTGTGGCATATGTGCATGACATTTCCAGCGGAGGAGTGTATGCAGCGCTATGGCAGTTGGGCCGCTGGGTTGACTGCGGTTTTACTGTCTACAATGACCGCATAGCCATCAATCAAGAGACGATTGAGGTTTGTGAGGCTCTGGATAAAAATCCGTATCTTATCGACGGTACCGGAGGTCTGCTGATAATTACAGACGACCCGGAAGCATTGTTGAGTGTAATGGATGAAAAAGGAATAGTGGCCCGTCTGATCGGAAGGATACAAAAAGGCGGAGAACGCGTGGTGGTCTTTGGCGACAATGAGCAGCGTACGCTGGCAGCGAGCACCGGGGATGAGATATGGAAAGAGACCTGTTTGGACCGATAAAAAAATATTTTGAAATGTATGGCTATATCGCTGACGGAGAGGTCAATGATATCGATCTTTACATGGAAAAAGGTGAAGAGAGCGTGGCGGTGGAGTTGAAGGTTACGCTTGATTTTAAGTCGGTACAGCAGGCAGCACAGAGACAAAAATTGGTTGATACGGTTTTTATCGGAATATTTAAGCCTAAGGATATTAATTCAAGGTCTTTTGCAGATAAGCTGTACATCCTCAAAAGACTGGGAATAGGACTGATTGTGGTATCGAAGAGGACCAAGACGGTGGAAATCGTGAGCGAACCTGTGGTGAGCGATATTGCCAAGTACAAGGTGAGCAACAAGCGAAAGAAGAAGGCGCTCTCGGAGGAATTTCAAAAGCGTCGTACCAAGAATAATACAGGTGGTGTCCGTGGTGAAAAGCTGATTACCGGTTACAGGGAGGATGCACTCTTGGTGCTGGATACGTTGGCCGAGCTCGGAGGAGAAGCCTCTACGAAGCTTGTCCGTGAGCAGAGCGGAATCAAACGCAGTACCAATATCATGCATGACAATTATTACGGTTGGTTTGTAAATGTTGACAGAGGTGTGTACCGTATATGTCAGTCGGGATACGATGCGTTAGAGGAATTTGAGGATACTATTTATTTGCTGAGACGCGGAGATGCCGGTAAGTGATGGTGAAGAAATCACGCAAGAGCCCGGCAAATAAGTTGAAGCTTATTAAGATTTTTATAAGATTGCTGCCTAACATTGGAAATGTGACGGCGGCATGTGGTATATATATGTAAGTGGGCGCATGGTGGATTTGACATGCAATATGATATTTCTGATATGTGGTATTTGATTTGGAGCCGTGCCCGCGCAGACTAATCGTAATTGATTGGAGGAAAATGTTTTGTCAGCATTTAACGGATCGACATTAATGATTACCGGAGGTACCGGTTCATTTGGTAATACAGTACTCAAGCATTTTTTGACGAGTGATATCGGTCAGATTAGAATTTTTTCGCGCGATGAGAAAAAGCAGGATGACATGCGTCATGATTTGCAGGCGAGATTTCCCGAGTATGCCGGTAAGGTTAAGTTTTATATCGGTGATGTCCGCAATATTCAGTCGGTAAAGGATGCGATGTACGGTGTGGATTATATTTTCCACGCAGCAGCACTTAAGCAGGTTCCTTCATGCGAGTTTTTCCCCATGGAGGCTGTGAGAACCAACATTGAGGGTACCGACAATGTACTTCATGCAGCTATTGAAGCAGGTGTAAAGCGTGTAGTATGTCTTTCGACAGACAAGGCAGCTTATCCTATCAATGCAATGGGTATTTCTAAGGCAATGATGGAGCATGTAATTATGGCCAATGCGCGTGTGGCGGCAGACAGAGGCGGCACCGTTATCTGCTGTACACGTTACGGTAATGTAATGTGTTCGAGAGGTTCGGTTATTCCGCTTTTCATCGATCAGATTCATGCGGGTAATCCTATTACAATTACCGACCCCAATATGACTCGTTTCCTTATGAACCTGGATGAGGCGGTAGGTCTGGTAAAATTTGCATTTGAACATGCCAATCCGGGAGATTTGTTTATTCAGAAGGCCGATGCCAGCACTATCGGCGATTTGGCCAAAGCTGTGCAGCAGCTTTTTGGTGATACAGGCACAAATATCATAGGCTCGCGACATGGCGAGAAGCTCTACGAGACCTTGATGACTCGCGAGGAGCGACTCAGATCGGAGGATATGGGCGGATATTACAGAGTGGCTGCCGATTCACGTGATTTGAACTATGATAAGACGGTTGTGAACGGAGATGTGCAGACTATGGGTGATGAATCATACACCAGCCACAATACCAACAGATTGGATGTGGAGGGTACCGTTAAAAAGATTCTGACCACAGACTATGTACAGGATGAGCTCAAGGGCATTCGTCACAACTAACGATTCATTTTACGCCGAGGTTACGATAAGCGAGAGGAGACAGTGAAATGATTTATAGATTTCCTTTACGAAATGTCAAAGATATGCTTCTGAATCAGATCAGCAATAATTATTTCAAGTCCATCGATGACGAAATGCTGATATCAAAGCATATGCCCATAATTCTCGAGAAATTTGAGAATAACATCAAAAATAATGAGAATAAGTATTATTCAAGAATAAATGAAAAGGGAGAGAGAGAGGCGTATTTTGATCCGCTCCATACCTGTCAGTGGCTGTTGTTTTTATACATCGCCGCCAATACAATTTACTATAACGAGACTGAGAAAAAAGAAGCTGCTCGCGTAGTATGTGACAAAATCTATGGTCAGTCCAAGATTATTTCCGGTTGTGATTTGTATTATGAAGTACAGATGCCCGATACATTCAGTTTCGATCATCCTACGGGAAGTTTTATCGGACGTGCGACAATAGGCGACAATTTCAATTTTACTCAGGGTTGCACAGTAGATCATTACAATGCGGTCTATCCGGTAATCGGAAAAAATGTAACCATGAAAAACGGAAGCACTGTTCTTGGTAACTCACATATCGGCGACAATTGTTTCATCAGTGCAGGCGCAATGATTGTTGATGAGGATATCCCTGCCGGTTCAATCGTAAGCGGAAAGAGTCCTAATCTTGTGATTACAGCAAGATAGAAATGTAGAAGGATTTAAGGTTAATATCGCAAGGCCCGACAGTCGTAAGATTGTCGGGTTATTTTGATAACGAATTTATAGAGGGATATTGTAAAGATATGAACATCAGAAACGAACTCTTAGCACTTAGAGAAGAAGCATACGGAGACTTTCAGGCCAACATAGTCCCTAATATAGAGCGTGAGCGAATAATAGGAATCAGAATACCTGTATTGCGTCAGCTGGCTAAGAAGCTGAAAGGCTCGCCGGAGGTAAAGGAATTTTTTGCTGCGCTTCCTCACAAATATTATGAAGAGAATATCCTGCATATCATATTGATTGAGGATATCAAGGATTATGAAGAATGCATGGCAGAGATTGAGAGATTTTTGCCTTACATGGATTGCTGGGCAGTGACGGATGACAAGGTGCCTAAGGTGCTGAGCAAGCATCGCTCGGAGTTGATTAAGGATGTTTATCGCTGGGTGCAGTCTGAGGAACCTTATATATGCAGATACGGTTTGCATATGCTGATGTCACAGTATCTGGACGGTGATTTTAAGCCTGAGTATCATGATTTGGCAGCAGATGTGAGATCAGAAGAATACTATGTGAACATGATGAATGCCTGGTATTTTGCAACTGCACTCGCAAAACAGTGGGAGGCTACTGTTCCGTATATTGAGAATAACAGTCTTGATGTTTGGACTCACAATAAGACGATACAGAAAGCAATTGAAAGCTTCAGGGTGAGTGATGAGCATAAAGCTTATCTGAGAACACTGAGGAGATAATTGTAGAGGGTTGAAGAGCCGGAGGAGAAAACAGTCCCTTTTTCAACCACAATATGTGGCAAAAAAATCTTTTACATGTAGGTTGACATACTACATGCAAAATAATATAAAGTATTTCGGATATAAATTATTTGAGTATCAAACTATTTGAAGCTCAAACAAATATCCGGGATACTTTATTTTTATGTCCGGCGAATGTCGGATAAATATTAATCTATTATTTTATTAAGTGAGGAAAAAAACATGTTAGAGAAATTGACTGAGCTCATCGTAGAAAAGCTTGATGTAGAAGCAGAGAAGGTTACTGCTGAGACTTCTTTCAAGGAGGATCTTGAAATCGATTCTCTTGATCTTTTCGATCTTGTAATGAACGTAGAGGAAGCTTTCGGTGTAGAGATTCCTTCTGAGGATCTTGAGGGCATCAAGACTGTAGGCGACATGGTAGCTTATCTTGAGGCACACGGCGCTAACTAATAATTCGGGAGTATCGTCATGAATACAAAGATAACAGAAATGCTTGGTATTCAGTACCCTGTTATTCAGGGTGGTATGGCATGGGTTGCAGAACACAACCTTGCCGCAGCTGTATCCAATGCAGGCGGATTCGGTATCATCGGTGCAGCTTCAGCTCCACCGGAGATTGTTCGTGAAGAGATCCGCAAGTGTAAGGAACTTACCGACAAGCCTTTCGGTGTAAACGTAATGCTTATGAACCCCAACGCAGATGAGGTTGCTAAGATTGTAGTTGAGGAAGGCGTTAAGGCAGTAACTACCGGCGCAGGTAACCCTGCCAAGTACATGGCAATGTGGAAGGAAGCCGGAATCAAGGTTATGCCCGTAGTAGCCAGCGTAGCTATGGCTCGTCTCATGGAGAGAGCAGGCGCTGATGCTGTTGTTGCAGAAGGTATGGAGAGTGGCGGACATATCGGTCAGACCACTACCATGGCACTTCTTCCCCAGGTTGTAGATGCTGTATCGATTCCTGTAATCGGTGCCGGCGGTATCGCAGACGGAAGAGGAATGGCTGCAGCACTTATGCTCGGAGCAGAGGCAGTTCAGGTAGGAACCGCATTCCTTGTAGCCAAGGAAAATATAGTTCACGAGAACTATCGTAAGAAGGTTATTTCAGCAAGTGATATCGATTCTGCTGTTACCGGAATGTCTACAGGACATCCTGTAAGAAGCATCAAGAATAAGATGACCAAGGAGTACCTCAGAATGGAGAAGGAGGGTGTAGAGCTCATGGAGCTTGAGAACCTTACTCTCGGTTCACTCAGACGTGCAGTTATCGAAGGTGACGCACAGATGGGTACTGTAATGGCCGGACAGATTGCCGGAATGATCAAGGAAGAAAAGACCTGTCAGCAGATCGTTGAAGATATGGTTGCAGGTGCTGTTGAAGAAATCAAAAAGGCAGCCAGATTTGTCTAAATGAGATATGCCTGAAAGGGTTAATCTGAAAGAGATTTGTCTGGAAGTGATTTTAAGAGCTTCAAGATTTTTATAATCTTGAGGCTCTTCTTTAGAGGAGAACGTAAAATGCTTGAGAACAAGATTGCGCTTGTAACGGGCGCGAGCAGAGGAATAGGAAGAGCAATAGCTGTTTCACTGGGCGAGGCAGGCGCATATGTAATCGTTAATTATGCCGGCTCTGAGGATAAGGCACAGGAGACTCTGGCACTTATTCGTGAAAAGGGTGGAGACGGTGAAATCTTCAAGTGTGATATAGCGGATGAGAATGAATGCAGCGAGATGTGCAAGGCTGTTTTGGATAAACACGGCAAGGTAGATATCCTTGTCAACAATGCGGGTATTACCCGTGACAAGCTTGTGATGGCTATGAGCGATAAAGATTTTATGGATGTAATCAATACAAATCTGCTCGGCGCCTTCCATATGATCAGAAATCTTTCAAGAAACTTCTTAAAGCTTAAGGGCGGAAGAATTATAAATATTGCATCTGTAAGCGGTGTGCTCGGCAATGCGGGGCAGGCCAATTACTCTTCATCAAAGGCCGGTATTATCGGACTTACCAAGAGTGTGGCAAGAGAGTTCGCAGGCAAGAGCGTATGTGTAAATGCGGTTGCTCCCGGATTTATTCAGACCGATATGACCGACGCTATGCCTCAGTCAGTAAAGGATGCAGCTATCGAGACTATCCCTATGAAGAAGATGGGACAGCCCGAGGATATTGCAGCTACAGTCAAGTTCCTTGCAAGTGAGGATGCAAAGTACATCACCGGTCAGGTTATCTGTGTAGACGGTGGTATGGCTATTTAAGATTGATATTTAACAGACTAGAATGGAGAATGACATGAAGAGAAGAGTAGTAGTTACCGGACTTGGAGCAATCACTCCCATTGGTAATAATGTGGAGGAATTTTGGAACGGAATTAAGGAGAGCAAGACAGGTTTCGCTCCCATCACCCATTTTGACACAACCGATTATAAGTGCAAGATTGCAGCAGAGGTTAAGGATTTTGTTCCCACCGATTACATGGAAAAGGCTGCAGCAAAGCACATGGAGCAGTTCAGCCAGTTCGCAGTAGTAGCTGCAGGTGAGGCTATCAAGGATTCAGGCCTTGACATGGAAAAAGAGGATGCATTCAGAATCGGATGCTGCATCGGATGTGGTGTCGGAAGTATGCAGGCTATGGAAAGAGAGCATTTGCGTCTCGCAGAAAAAGGTCCCCGTTGGGTAAGCCCTTTGTTCGTTCCCATGCAGATCTCAAATATGGCAGCTGGTAATGTAAGTATTCAGTACGGCCTCAAGGGCAAGAATATCGATATCGTAACAGCATGTGCATCAGGCACCAACTCAATCGGTGAAGCTTTCCGTACCATTCAGTACGGCGATGCTGATGCAATGGTAGCAGGCGGAACCGAGAGTGCAATCACTCCTATGTGTATTGCAGGTTTCTCATCAATGACAGCTCTTTCTTTCTCAGAGGAACCCAAGAAGTGCTCTATTCCTTTTGACGTAGAGCGTAACGGATTTGTAATGGGCGAAGGCGCAGGTGTAGTAGTACTCGAGGAACTCGAGCATGCCAAGGCTCGCGGAGCCAAGATTTATGCTGAGGTTGTAGGCTATGGCTGCAGCGCAGACGCATTCCACATTACCTCACCCGCAGAGGACGGTTCGGGTGCTGCAAGAGCAATGAGCAACGCAATCAATGATGCAGGCATCCAGCCTTCAGACATCACCTATGTAAATGCACACGGTACCAGTACTCACCACAACGATCTTTTTGAGACCAGAGCAATCAAGCTCGCATTCGGCGATCATGCCAAGAACCTCAAGGTTAACTCAACCAAGTCTATGATCGGTCACCTTCTCGGTGCTGCCGGCGCAGTAGAGTTCATCACCTGCGTTAAGACTGTTGAGGAAGGATATATTCATGAGACCGTAGGCCTTCAGAATACCGAAGAGGAAATGGACCTTGATTATTGCCGTGAGTCATTTACCGGTGAAGTTCCATATGCAATCAGCAACTCACTCGGCTTCGGCGGACACAATGCAAGTATTCTCGTAAAGAAGTGGGAGGACTAATATGTCAGTATATACAACTGCTGAAATTATGAATATTTTGCCTCATCGTCATCCCTTCCTTCTCATCGATACCATCGAGGAGCTTGAGGTTGGTAAGCGCGCTGTGGCAAAAAAGTGTGTTACTTTTAATGAGCCCTGCTTTGCAGGTCATTTTCCCGGCAACCCTGTAATGCCCGGAGTACTTATCCTTGAGGCACTTGCGCAGACAGGAGCTGTTGCGCTCCTTGACCAGGATGAGTTCAGAGGCAAGACCGCTTATTTTGCAGGTATGGAAAAGGTTCGTTTCAAGAGAAAGGTAGTTCCCGGAGATACTCTTGTACTCGAGGTTACCCTCGTAAAGCAGAAGGGACCTTTCGGAATTGCAAGTGCAGTAGCAACAGTAAATGGTGAGACCGCTGCCAGTGCAGAGCTTACCTTTGCGGTTGGCTGATGCAGCCTATGAATGATTACCGCATTTATATGCGTAATATATAAGGAATTGAAGATATTATGGGAATAAAAATAATCGGAACAGGAAGTTATCTTCCTGAAAAAGTGATAACAAATAAGGACCTGGAAAGCTATCTCGATACCAACGATGAGTGGATTCGTGAGAGAACCGGAATCGGCAACAGACACGTTGCCAAGAAGGGCGAAGAGACAGTAGCTTCTCTCGGTGCCGAAGCTGCCAAGAAGGCTTTGGAGATGGCAGGAGTGACTGCGGATGATATCGATTTGATTCTCGTCGCTTCATGCTCAGCACAGGAGCATCTTCCCTGTGTGGCTTGTCAGGTGCAGGAGATTCTCGGTACCAAAAAGTCTGCAGCTTTTGATATCAATGCAGCTTGCTCAGGCTTTATGATTGCACTTTCTGTAGCTAATGCATATATCGATACCGGTGCGTTTAAGCGTGCGCTCGTAATCGGTACTGAGGTGCTTTCAGAGCTTGTTGATTGGAATGACAGAGGTACATGTATCCTCTTCGGTGACGGTGCAGGTGCAGCCGTTGTAGAAAAGGGCGAGGGCAGTTTCAACTTCAGTCTCGGCGCTGACGGTACCGGCGGAAAGGTTCTTTACTGCAACAACAATGAGAAGATTCAGATGATCGGTCAGGATGTATACATGTTCGCTACAAAGGTAGTGCCCATGGTTATCCGCGAGACTCTTGAGAAGGCTCAGCTTACAACAGAGGATATAGATCTTTACATTCTTCACCAGGCTAACAGCCGTATTATCAAAACTATCTCGAGAAACCTCAAGGTTGATATCGAGAAGTTCCCCATGAATATGGAGAAGGTCGGCAATATTTCTTCGGCTTCCATTCCTGTATTGCTTGATGAAATCAACAGACAGGGAATGCTGGTTAGCGGTAAGAAGTATCTGTTTGCCGGCTTCGGTGCAGGACTTACCTACGGTGCATGCATCGTAGACTGGGCATAAGTAGTTTTAGGAGAAGCCGGATAATGCATGGCTTCGGACAAGAAGACATTATGGCAAAAAGAGACAATAAAAGCTTAAATGAATTGCTGGTTACTCTTTTCAACTCGATAATGGCAACCGAATCAAAGGCGGTTATTACAGAGGAATTCAAGGATATCAGTCACAACGACATGCATATCATTGAGGCTACCGGAATAGAGGAACCCAGAAAAATGTCTGAAATAGCTAAGAGACTGGGCGTGACCGTGGGTACGCTTACCACCAATATGAACAGCCTGGAGCGCAAAAATTATGTGGTTCGAGAGCGCAGCGATTCCGACAAGAGAGTTGTATTTGTAAAGCTGACAGAGCGTGGAAGAAAAGCATTTTTCCGACACAGAGATTTTCATAAAAAAATGATCAGGTCGGCAGCATCGGAATTTACTCCCGAGGAGCAGGTTATTCTGATGCGATGTCTGAATAAGCTCAATGATTTCTTCGTAAACAGTCAGTAGGTTCGGAATGATAGCGTATACGTGATTAAGAGCATTAAATGATTATTGAATCCCGCCGAGGATAAATTTCGGCGGGATTTTTTGTGCAATATATGATTAGTCGGGCATTTAGTGATATTGTATTATTATAATGTCGGAAATTGGCGATGAGATATTCATCACCAACTTATTAAGCGACATAACGGAGGATAAAAAAGTGAGCGCAAAGGAACTTATTGAGAGCGGAAAAGCAGTACTTGGCATTGAGTTTGGTTCTACCAGAATCAAGGGAGTACTTATTGACGAGAATCATGCACCTATCGCTTCAGGTGATCATGAGTGGGAAAATCGTCTCGATAACGGTGTATGGACATACACTCTTGATGATATTTGGACAGGACTTCAGGACACATATGCAAATCTTCGCAAGGATGTAATGGCGAAGTATGGTGTTGAGATTAAGAAGCTTGCAGCTATCGGATTTTCGGGAATGATGCATGGCTATATGGCATTTAATAAGGATGGAGAGCTGATGGTTCCCTTCAGAACTTGGAGAAACACCATCACCGGTCCCGCAGCAAAGGAGTTGACCGAGCTTCTCGGCTTCAATATTCCTCAGCGTTGGAGTATTGCTCATCTTTATCAGGCTATCCTTAATAACGAGGAGCATGTAAAGGATATTACTTATTTCACCACTTTGGCAGGATATATTCACTGGCAGATGACAGGTGAGAAGGTGATGGGTGTAGGTGAGGCATCAGGTATGTTCCCCATCGATTCTTCAATCTGTGATTATAACGCTGCTATGCTTGATAAGTTCGCAGCGCTTGATAATGTTAAAAAGTATAGCTGGAATATCCGTGAGATTCTTCCCAAGGTTCTTCCCGCAGGTGCAGAGGCAGGTAAGCTTACCGCAGAGGGTGCTAAAAAGCTTGACCCTTCCGGAAACCTCGAAGCAGGTATTCCTTTTGCTCCCTGTGAGGGTGATGCAGGTACCGGTATGGCTGCAACCAATTCTGTAGCTAAGCGCACCGGTAACGTATCTGCAGGTACCAGCGTATTCGCAATGGTAGTTCTCGAGGAGGACCTCAAGAAGGTACACGAGGAGCTTGACCTTGTTACTACTCCCGCAGGTGCAACCGTAGCGATGGTTCACTGCAACAACTGTACTTCAGACCTCAATGCATGGGTTGGACTTTTCAAGGAATTCGCAGATATGTTCGGAATGGATATCAACATGAACGATATCTACGGCAAGCTTTACACCAACGCTTTGAACGGTGAGAAGGATTGCGGCGGACTCCTTGCTTTCAATACATTCTCAGGTGAGCCTGTAATCGGACTCAATGAGGGCAGACCTATGTTCGCAAGAAAGCCCGCAGCAAAGATGAATCTTGCAAACTTCATGAGAACTCATCTCTACGCATCACTTGCAACCCTCAAGGTTGGCTGCGATATTCTCTTCAAGGAGGAGAAGGTAAAGTGCGATACCATCTATGGCCACGGTGGTCTCTTCAAGACCAAGGGTGTAGGACAGGGTATCCTCGCAGCAGCGATGAATGCTCCCGTAGCGGTAATGGAGACTGCAGGTGAGGGCGGACCTTGGGGAATGGCGCTTCTCGCAGCATATATGGTTAACAAGGCTGAAGGCGAGTCTCTCGACGAGTATCTTGCCAACAAGGTATTCCACGGAGAGAAGGGTTCTGTAATGCAGCCCGACCCCGCAGATGTAGCAGGATTTGATGCTTACATCGAGGAATATGTCAAGGCAATTCCCGCTGTAGATGTACTCAATGATGCACTTCCTCTGTAATATAAAAGGCGTATAATTTTTTACGCAGTTTAAATAGCAATAAGTAAACAATTCAGAGCAAATTTACTATCGCATTATAGAGTTTGAAGCAATATAATAGGATTATGGTTATTTACGAAGCAGGGGGTATTACTGCTTCAGCAAAATACAAAAACTAAATTATTTAAGGAGAAATGTACAATGAAGATTTTTGTTGACACCGGTAAAATCGAAGAGATCAAGAAGGCAAACGACATGGGCGTAATCTGTGGTGTTACCACTAACCCTTCACTTATCGCTAAGGAAGGTGGACGTCCTCAGGAAGAAATCCTCAAGGAGATCGCTTCAATTGTTGATGGCCCTATCTCAGGTGAGGTTAAGGCTACTACCGTAGACGCTGAAGGTATGATCGCTGAAGGTCGTGAGATTGCAAAGCTTCATCCCAATATGGTTGTTAAGATTCCTATGACTGTTGAAGGTCTTAAGGCTGTTAAGGTTCTTTCTGCAGAAGGTATCAAGACCAACGTAACTCTTATTTTCTCAGCTAACCAGGCTATCCTTGCTGCAAATGCAGGTGCTACCTATGTATCACCTTTCCTTGGCAGACTTGATGACATCTCTATGCCCGGTATCGACCTTATCCGTCAGATCGCTGAGATCTTCCAGATTTATGGTTATGATTGCGAAATCATCGCTGCTTCAGTTCGTAACCCTATCCACGTTACCGACTGTGCTCTTGCAGGCGCTGACATCGCTACCATTCCTTACAGCGTAATCGAGCAGATGACCAAGCACCCTCTTACCGATCAGGGTATTGCAAAGTTCCAGGCTGATTACCTCAAGGTTTTCGGTAACTAATTTTGAACCAAGATTAAATAATAAGCTGATATAATCAGCATGTTGTGGGGCAGGCATTTTGCTTGCCCCTCTTGTATTTAACGATGATGAACAGAATTGTTGCGGGAAGCAATTGCTTGCAACAAATCAATTTAGAAGGGTAGTATGATGAATATAGACAACGGACAGAGGATGTACAATCTTGCCGATAAGATTTTCCCATATTGCAGAAGTATTACCGGCGAAGGTGTCAGAGCGACTTTGGCGGATATAAATGAGTATCTTGTGAGCACGGGAGCTCCTGCACTGAATATTTATGAAGTGCCTTCGGGAACTAAGGTATTTGACTGGACAGTTCCAAAGGAGTGGAAAATTCGTGAGGCGTATATTGAGGATGAGGCGGGAAACCATATTATCGATATGGCCGAAAATAATCTTCATGTATTGGGATACTCTGCACCTGTGGATGAATGGGTGGATCTCGACGAGTTGAAGAACCATATATATACCCAGCCTGATCAGCCGGATTGGATTCCTTATGTGACCTCTTATTATAAAGAGCGCTATGGCTTCTGCATGACTGAAAATATGAAGAACTCTCTTAAAGAGGGGAAGTATCATATGTATATTGATAGCGAACTGTTCGATGGTGTGCTGAATTATGCGGATTTGATTATACCCGGAGAGTCAGAGCAGGAAATTATGTTTTCTACATATTTCTGCCATCCTTCAATGGCAAATAATGAGTGCTCGGGACCGGTGGTTCAGGCGGAACTGATTCGCTATGTGAGTGCGATGGAGCATAGAAAGTACACTTATAGATTTATCTATATTCCGGAGACGATAGGTTCTATCACATATCTGAGCCAGGGAAGTCACCTTGCGGATATGAAGAAAAATGTAATTGCAGGTTTTAATCTTTCGTGCGTGGGTGACAACAGAGAGTATTCTTATATTGAGTCAAAGTATGCCGATACGTTGGCTGATAGAATTTTGAAGAATGTTCTGAAATTCCACACAGGAGATAATTATAAGACATATACTTTCCTGACCACGGGATCAGATGAGAGAAGATACAATTCGGCCGGAGTGGATCTGCCTGTTGTAGGCTTCTGCCGTTCAAAATATGTAGTGTACCCTGAGTATCATACCTCGGCAGACAATATGTCATTGATTAGTACCGAGGGATTACAGGGGGCATATGATGTTATGACTAAGGTGATTGATGCACTCGAGTACAACAAGCATTATATGATGAAGTGCATCTGTGAGCCTCAACTTGGTCCCAGGGGATTGTATCCTTCCTTCAGCCAGAAGGGATCGGCTACAGATACGAATGTAATGATGATGCTTATTTTTTATTCCGATGGCAGAAGTGATCTGATTGATATCAGTAACAGATTGGATGTACCGATATCTGAATTGATTAAGATTGTGGAAAAACTCAAGGCATGCGATTTGATTGAGTAGAAATATTGAAAGAAGCATTGAAAAAGTATTAAAGCAGGATTATTCGAGAAGATAATCCTGCTTTTTGTTATCAATTGTGATATGTAGATGAAGAATAGATTTAGAAAATTGTAGCATAGGAGATTACTTAATTTTAATTATCTACAGCAACAACGATATCAGCGGCAGCGTAATGAATGAAAGCAGTGTACTTACAAGAATACAGTTGGCTGACAGTTCCATCTCGCTGTGATGAATCTCTGCCAGATTCAGGATGATGGAAGCACAGGGTGTGGCTGCGAGAATAAGTATGCTTGCCTTGAATGAATAGGGCAGAGGCAGGAAGTAAACACATGCATAGCAAAAGAGCGGGAATACAATCATTTTTCCGACACATGAAGCATAAACTGCGGGATTGGTCCAGAGCTTTTTGAAAGGAACGGTTCCCAGACGAATGCCGACGATGAGCATGCATACAGGTGTGGTCATTTTACCGAGCAGGTCAACAGCATCGAGGACGAGTGAAGGTACGTAGTTTTTGGCACCGGTCACATACAGTGGGATAGCTACGAGAAAAGCGAACGCGGCAGGATTTACAAATGCGGCCTTGAGGGTCATGTACTTCTTGTCGCGGGTGAGGCAGTAGATACCCATGGTGAATACCAGGATGTTCATGGTGATTACCTGGATGGATGAATAGCACATTACCTCAGGGTTGTCGGGCAGGAGCGCTTTGACGATGGGCAGACCGAAGAAGCCTACGTTGCCGAGAACCATTGCAATGTTCATGATTCTGTAGCGTGCGTCGGAATGCTTTTTCCTAAATATCAGATACAGGATGGCACAGAACGCAGCCTGAGTGAGAAATGATACTATAAAGTAGAAGCCCATCCATTTGAAATCTTCAAGTGAAAAATCGAGTTTAACAAAAGAAGACACCTGCATGCAGGGACCAAGTACATATATTAATATTGCAGAAAGTGTTGAGAGGTGGTCTCCCAGCGCTTTTTTTGTTTTTGACAACAGATAGCCGGGTGCTATGAATAATAGGGTTGTGAGTACAGTTGAAAGTGCAATCTTAAATTCCATGATAAACCTTCTTTGGGTATTCTATTTTCTACGACTGTCTATATTAGCATAATTGAGAATTCTTCTATATATCATTATTTCACAAAATATGTGGATATAAGCCACTTGAGGTGGTGATATGACTATATACAATTACTGTGAGGATATATATGTACAGACTATAGCAACAAAGATTTTGCTATAGCTGCAAACTATAACTGACAATAAAAACGGCGTATTATACAATAACGATGCATGGTGGTAACATAACGATTGTAAAGAACAGCGATACATAAAAACGATAACAAAATATGAATCGCAACACAGAGCTATAACAGTAAACAAATTTAGAGATATACGGAGGAAGAAAATATGAGTAAGAAGACCAGAGCAGAGAGAGAATTAAGATTTGAAACCAAGCAGCTTCACATAGGACAGGAGCAGGCCGATCCCGTTACCGACGCAAGAGCGGTTCCGATTTACCTTACCAGCTCATATGTATTCCACAACAGTCAGCATGCAGCCGATCGTTTCGGACTCAGAGATGCAGGTAACATTTACGGAAGACTTACCAATCCCACTCAGGGAGTATTTGAACAGAGAATAGCAGCACTTGAGGGCGGCGCAGCAGCACTCGGAGTTGCATCCGGAGCAGCAGCTCTTGCATATGCATTCAGAGCAGTAGCTCATGCGGGAGATCACATCGTAGCAGCCAAGAATATCTACGGCGGAACCTACAATCTCCTCGCACACACTCTTCCCGATTATGGAATTGAGACTACTTTTGTAAGTCCTTTTGATTATGAAGGCATTGAAGCAGCTATCAAGGAAAACACCAAGGCAATCGAAATTGAAACCCTTGGAAATCCTAATTCAGAAGTAGTAGATATCGAAAAGATTGCAAAGATTGCACACGCACACAAGATTCCTCTTATCGTTGATAACACATTTGCGACTCCTTATCTCGTGAGACCTATCGAGTACGGCGCAGATATCGTTATCCATTCAGCAACCAAGTTCATCGGTGGTCACGGAACCACAATCGGTGGTGTAATCGTTGATTCCGGTAAGTTCGACTGGATTGGATCAGGTAAGTTCCCCTGGTTGGTAGAGCCCAATGTATCTTATCACGGTGTAAGCTTTGCAAAAGATGCAGCTCCCGCAGCATTTGCTACCTACATCAGAGCAATTCTTCTTCGTGATGAAGGAGCTACACTTTCACCTATCCATGCATTTATTTTCCTTCAGGGACTTGAGACACTCTCACTCAGAGTAGAGAGACATGTGGAAAATGCACTCAAGGTTGTAGAGTACCTCAAGAATCAGCCTCTTGTAGAGAAGGTAAATCATCCTTCAATCACTACAGATGCTACTCAGAAGGAGCTCTATGCTAAGTACTTCCCCAACGGCGGCGGATCAATCTTTACCTTTGAAATCAAGGGCGGTGCAGAGAAGGCTCAGCAGTTCATTGATAATCTGGAGATTTTCTCACTCCTTGCAAACGTTGCGGATGTAAAGTCACTGGCTATCCATCCCGCATCAACCACTCACTCAGAGTGCAACGAGGCAGAGCTTCTTGATCAGGGTATCAAGCCCAATACCATCAGACTTTCAATCGGTACCGAGAATATCGCAGATATCATTGAGGATCTTGATGAGGCATTCAAGGCAATCGCTGAGTGAACAGGTGAAGACCAAACAGGGAATGATTAATTTGGCATTGAAATTATGATAAAATAATACTAAAATGTTAATACCTACCAAACCAATCGGTAATTAGTTTGGCAGAACTATGGAGGATATTAAAATGAGTGATATTAAAAAGAGCGCAGCAGAACTTATAGGAAATACACCTCTTCTTGAGGCTTCAAAATATGCAGCTAAGGCTGAAGTAACAGATGCAACAATTCTTGTAAAGCTTGAGTATCTCAATCCCGCAGGATCTGTTAAGGATAGAGTAGCACTTGCAATGATCGAGGATGCAGAGGCTAAGGGAATTCTCAAGCCCGGAGCAACCATCATTGAGCCTACCAGTGGTAACACTGGTATCGGACTTGCATCAGTGGCAGCAGCTAAGGGTTACAAAGCAATCCTTACTCTTCCCGAGACCATGAGCGTTGAGCGCAGAACCTTCCTCAAGGCATACGGCGCAGAGATTGTTCTTACTGAGGGCGCAAAGGGAATGAAGGGTGCTATTGCCAAGGCTGAGGAACTCAGAGATTCTATCCCCGGTGCGGTAATCCTCGGACAGTTTGACAATCCTGCAAACCCTGCAGCACATAAGGCAACCACAGGACCTGAAATCTGGGCACAGACCGACGGTAAGGTTGATATTTTTGTAGCAGGTGTAGGTACAGGCGGAACCGTAAGCGGTGTTGGTGAGTATCTCAAGTCACAGAACCCCAATGTAAAAATCGTAGCAGTTGAGCCCGCTACCAGCCCTGTACTTTCAAAGGGTGAGGCAGGACCTCATAAGATTCAGGGTATCGGAGCAGGATTTGTACCCGCTACACTTAATACCAAGATTTATGATGAAGTAATCGCTATCGAGAATGAAGATGCATTTGCAGAAGGTGCTGCTTTCGGTAAGGCAGAAGGCGTACTTGTAGGTATTTCTTCAGGTGCCGCTCTCAAGGCTGCAAGTATTCTTGCTAAGCGTCCCGAGAACATGGGCAAGGTGATTGTTGCACTTCTTCCCGATTCGGGAGACAGATATCTCTCAACAGCACTCTTCCAGAGCTAAGTAATTTTAGGGCATGGCAGAAACAATAACTGCCATGCCTTTTTCAGTATTATGAGTATAGAAAAGGTGATTTATGACACTCAACCAGTTAAGATATGTAATCGAAGTAGCAAACTCAACATCAATGAATGAAGCGGCGAGAAATCTTTTTATATCTCAGCCCAGTCTTTCAGCTGCGATTCACGAGCTTGAGGCCGAAATTGGAATGGATATTTTTATCAGAACCAACAGAGGTATCACAGTCACTCCGGAGGGAAAAGAATTCCTTGGTTATGCCAGACAGGTGGTAGAGCAGTACGAGCTGGTAGAGGCGAGATATATCAGCAAGAGTGAGACCAAGAAGCGTTTTAGTGTATCAATGCAGCACTACACTTTTGCGGTAAATGCCTTCATTGAGGTTGCCAAGAAGTTTGGTTTGGATGATTATGATTTTTCGGTGCATGAGACCAGAACGAGTGAGGTCATCCAGAATGTTAAAAACTTCAAGAGCGAGGTTGGAATCCTTTATTTGAATGATTTTAACGAGCAGGTGCTTCGCAAGATTTTTGTGGAAAACGATCTCTCGTTCCACAAGCTTTTTGACTGCCATATATATGCATACATCACCAAGAAGCATCCGCTTGCAGGAAAAGAAAGAGTAACTCTCGAGGAGCTTTCGGAGTATCCTTGCCTTGCATTTGACCAGGGCGACAACAATTCCTTCTACTATGCGGAGGAGCTTTTCAGTACATATGATTACAAGAAAATAATTCACGCGAGTGACAGAGCAACACTGCTCAATCTGTTCGTCGGAATGGATGGATTTACATTATGTTCGGGCATCATCTGCGAGGATTTGAACGGTGATGACTTCGTGGCGGTAAGACTTGATTGCGATGATCTGATGACTATCGGATACATTAAGCGCAAAGGTGTACCTCTTTCGGCTATCGGACAGATGTATATCGAAGAAGTGGAAAAATACAAGGATAATGTTCTTAAATAAAAGCGAAGCGGCAGAATCGAAGAAATTCGGTTTTGCCGCTTTTTATGATATAATTAACTATTATGTGATGTGATGTGATGTGATGTGATGTGATGTGATGTGATGTGATGTGATGTGGCGCGATATGGTGCGGTGTCCGGGCACATGACGGAATAAGGATAAGCTATGGTAAAAATATGCGGATTGAAGAATACAACTGAAGCAGGATGGGTGGCAAAGTCAGGAGCTGATTTTGCCGGAATGGTTGTGTTTTTCCCGAAGAGTAAGAGAAATATAATGATTGAAACGGCAAAGGAACTGATTGCGGAGTTCGGCAAGTGTAAAACAGTAAAGACTGTGGCGGTGACTGTGACTCCCACCGATGAGCAGATTGCGGAGATTGAGGCGGCGGGATTTGATTACCTGCAGTATCACGGCCGGTTGAGCGATGAGCAGCTCGCAGGGATAAACATTCCGGTAATCAAGGCTTTCAATGTGAAGGATGTAAGCGACATCAAGCGCTTTGCCGAGCATGATAAGGTTGCGGGATTTGTGTTCGATGCAAACGACCCCGGCAGTGGCAAGGGATTTGACTATTCAGTATTGGAAAGTGTGCGCGGAGAGATTCAGACAGCGGAAAGCGCGGGTAAATTTGTACTGTTGGCAGGAGGCTTGGGGCCCGACAATGTGGCCGAGGCACTTCGAAGCACCGGCTTTAAGGGGGCTGATACTTCATCGGGAGTGGAAAATGAGGACGGCACCGGCAAGTCTGAAGAGAAGATATACAGATTCGTGAGCGAGGCTCGATTGTCTTGAATTAGGATTAAATGAGGCTTGATTACCTTGTATGAGGTCCCGGTTATCGGATTTCTTAAGGAAACTTAAGTTGATAAATGTAAGAACGCAATATATGGTATATATGTAGCACGGAAAATGCATACCGTTGCAAAATAAGGTGCTATTATTTTTATGATGCATAAATGCAAAATATGATTATGCGAAAGGATTAGAAGATATTATGACACTTGAAGCAGCAAAGGCTAAGCTGGAAAAGTATGGACAGTCGCATGTCCTTAAGTATTATGACGAATTGAGCGCTCAGGAGCAGGCAGAGCTTCTCGAGCAGATTGATGCTACCGACATGAGCATTTTGGCAGCGGCAATGAATCCCGACAGTCTTCCCAAGAAGGGCGTTATCTCACCTATTCCCTGCATGGATCTTGATGAGATTGCAGCCAATGAGAAGGAATACAGAAGCATCGGTATTGACGCTATCAAGGCAGGCAAGGTGGCAGCAGTGCTTCTCGCCGGCGGAATGGGTACCAGACTTGGTTCGGACAATCCCAAGGGAATGTACAATGTCGGAATCACCAGAGAGCTTTATATTTTTGAGTGTCTTATTAACAATATGATGGATGTTGTGAATGAAGCCGGTACATATTTTCATCTGTTCATCATGACCAGTGACAAGAATAATGATGTTACCATCAATTTCCTTAAGGAGAAAAATTTCTTCGGATACAAGGAGGAGTACATCCACTTCTTCAAGCAGGAGATGGCAGCAGCTACCGATTATGAGGGTAAGATTTATCTTGAGAGCAAGAGCCACATGGCTACTTCACCCAACGGTAACGGCGGATGGTTTATCTCTTTGATGAGAGCAGGACTTATGGACTTGGTACGTGAAAACGGAATCGAATGGTTCAATATTTTTGCTGTAGACAATGTATGCCAGAGAATTGCAGATCCTGTATTCGTAGGTGCTACCATTGCCAAGAAGTGCTTCGTAGGTGCCAAGGTTGTAAGAAAGAATGCTCCTGATGAGAAGGTTGGCGTAATGTGTCTTGAGGATGGCAGACCTTCAATCGTAGAGTACTATGAGCTTACTGACGAGCTGATGAATGCTAAGACAGAGAAGGGTGAGCCTGCATACAATTTCGGAGTTATCCTCAACTATCTGTTTGAGATTAATGAGCTTGAGCGTATCGTAAAGGAAGAGCTTCCTCTTCATATCGTAGAGAAAAAGATTCCTTACCTCAATGACAACGGTGAGCTTGTAAAGCCTGAGAAGCCCAACGGATATAAGTTTGAGAACCTGGTACTCGATATGATTCACCAGATGTCAAGCTGCCTTCCTTTTGAGGTTGTACGTGAGAAGGAATTTGCACCTATCAAGAATCCTACCGGTGTTGATTCTGTAGAGAGCGCAAGAGAACTTTTGAAGAAGAACGGTGTTGTTCTGTAATATAAATTTTGAAAGTAAAATGTATTTCAAATAATAGCAAAATAGATTTCAAAAAAAGATTTCAAATACGAGGTGATTTATGAGCAGTATTTTGGTTACCGGCGGTGCCGGATATATCGGAAGCCATACAGTGGTAGAGCTTCAGAATGCAGGCTATGATGTAGTGGTACTCGACAATCTCAGCAATTCAAGCGAGAAGTCATTGGAGAGAGTAGAAGCTATCACAGGCAAGAAGGTTCCTTTCTACAAGGCAGACATTCTTGATCGCGCAGCTCTTGAAGAGGTGTTCGGTAAGGAAGACATCAGCGCAGTTATTCATTTCGCAGGCCTGAAGGCTGTAGGCGAATCTGTTGCAAAGCCTTGGGAGTATTATGAGAACAATATCGCAGGTACTCTTACTTTGGTAGATGTAATGCGTAAGCACAACTGCAAGAACATCATTTTCTCATCAAGTGCTACAGTATACGGTGATCCTGCTATGATTCCCATCACTGAGGAATGCCCTAAGGGTCAGTGCACCAATCCTTACGGTTGGACCAAGTCAATGCTTGAGCAGATTCTTTCGGATATTCAGAAGGCTGACAATGAGTGGAATGTTATTTTGCTTCGTTACTTCAATCCTATCGGAGCACACAAGTCAGGAACCATGGGTGAGAATCCCAACGGTATCCCCAACAATTTGATGCCTTATATCACTCAGGTTGCTGTAGGTAAGAGAGATCATCTCGGAGTATTCGGTAATGACTATGACACTCCCGACGGAACCGGCGTGCGAGATTATATCCACGTTGTGGATCTTGCCGATGGTCATGTTAAGGCTATTAAGAAGATTGAGGAAAAGGCAGGTCTTAAGATTTATAACCTCGGAACCGGCCACGGATACAGTGTTCTTGATATTGTAAAGAATTTTGAGGAAGCTAACGGAGTGAAGATTCCTTATGAGATTCAGGCGCGTCGCCCCGGCGATATCGCAACCTGCTACTCAGATGCAAGTCTTGCAAAGAAGGAGCTTGGCTGGGAAGCAAAGTACGGAATCAAAGAAATGTGCGAAGATTCTTGGCGTTGGCAGAAGAATAATCCCAACGGATATGAGAATTAGTCAAAAAAATCATATAAAAAAACCTAATGAAATTGCTTCATTAGGTAGATAATACATATGTATCAATATGTAAATGGATTAATCCTCTTCGATTATTTGGAATTCCAGATAGTCGAAGGGGATTTCTTCTATAAAGGAATCCTTAAAAAATCTAACCTTGCCCGAACGTTTGAAGTCTTTGACATTTCTGTCCAACCAAACGGGCTGAGCCAAATCCATCTCTTGGCAGACTTTTTCCAAAGCATTGAAAACCTTGTGAGTCCTGGTTTCATTACTGTTGTCGACAATGAGACTGTCCTTAAGCATATGTGTGTCCTTAAACTGTCTGGCCCAGATACGCATACATACCTCCGAAAATATATACAAAAAAGTTTTGGAAAGAGTGAATTTTTTGTTAAAAGTGTTCACAAAGCCAAAATTATGCTATAATGATTATATCTAAAAGGGGCAAAGTTTCAATAGACTTATAGGTTGTTTCGGAAAGGATTCCGCGAGGGGCGGAAAGTTTAGAGTTGTATGGAATGGATTAATAACGAGAACGATGGCATTGAGACCTGGCAGGAGGTTAACCTGTTGTACAATGCCGCATTAAAACAGATGGAAACCAAGATGGAAATCCTAAACGAGGAATTCCGTCATGTACACAGATATAATCCTATTGAGCACGTCAAGGCACGTATTAAGAGTCCGGAGAGTATTGTTAAGAAGCTGAAGAGAAAAGGACTTGATTCAACCATTGAAAATATGGTTAATCATGTTGATGATATCGCAGGTATCAGAATTATATGTTCTTTCACATCGGATATTTATCGTATAGCTGATATGATCGAGCATCAGAAGGACATCAGCGTACTTACCGTCAAGGATTACATTACATTTCCTAAGGTGAGCGGTTACAAGAGTTATCATATGATAATCACGGTTCCGGTATATCTTTCAAACAGAAAGGTTGATACCAAGGTTGAGATTCAGATCAGAACGGTTGCAATGGATTTCTGGGCAAGCCTCGAGCACAAGATTAATTACAAGTTCGAAGGCGAAGCTCCGGCGCACATCAGTGCCGAACTCGTAGAATGCGCACGTATGGTATCTGATTTGGACGACAGAATGCTCAAGCTCAACGATGAGATTATGGAGCTGGAGAAGATTAGAGAAAATGAAGCCAGGAGCAGAGCGTAATCAAAATGATTGTCGTAGCTATAGGCTTGGACTGATATAATGTGTTGGGGAATACATTAACAGAAGAAAGCGACCTCGAAAGAGGTCGCTTTCTTGTTGCCAAATTGTAAATATCAATAAAGCGTAGATAGCTTGGAAATTTTTACAAGCGGCGTGAAAAAAGCCGTTTAAATGAGGAGTGCCCGAATACCTTGCGGTACCCGGGCGATTATGAAAAAATGATCGAATTAACAATGTTCTCTGTTCTTTACAAGAAATACTATACCATCCAAAAATGAACAAACTATGAACATAATGTTAATATGTAGTTAATATTACCTATGAGAGCGAAAAAATGAACGAAAAATTGTGCACAATGCACAAAAGTGCGATAATAGGCTTAATTGGTTGCCTGCCATAATCAAAAATGATAAAATCAGAATAGTGCCTTATTATGCGTATTTACCTATTCTTATAGGAGGAATTTGATGGATACATTAATGGATACCCTTGCACAGAAGCTCAGCGCTCAGGAGATGATTATCAGAGCCAACGGAGAAGCTGAAAATGAGCAGATGACCTTGCTCAGAGCACAGGTTAGTGAATATAGAGATTGTCTGGATCGTCTGCAGCAGGTATGCAGCGAGATAGGAAGTATAGAAGCCAATATCAACGCTTTGGCACTTCCCGGAAATACCGGAATGTCAGAGGCTGATATGCAGGAGATTAAGAGTCAGCTTGAAGAACTTACCTTGAATACCGGTATTCAGCTTGAGGATTATTCAAAAGCTACAGCTGAGAAAATCGGTGCATATTCAGATGCGACCAATGAGAGATTGGATGCATTTTCAAGTTCGACCAATGCAAGACTTGATGTTCTCTCAAGTACTACGAGTGAAAAGTTTGATGCTTTTTCGGTTTCTACCAATGAGAGACTTGATGCATTTTCAAATACAACAGGAATGCAGTTGACCGCAGCCAATGAGCAGCTGGTATCCGCAAATGCGCGTCTCAGCGAGCTTTCCGATAATACAAGCGCTATGCTGAATGATTTGGCTGATAATACCAGCGCCAGATTGGATGAGCTTTCAGAGACTACCAATACGGGACTTAATGCATTGTCTGAGACAACCAATGCTAAGCTGAATGAACTGTCTGAGTCAACCAATGCAGGTTTTACAGAACTCTCGGAATCAACCAATGCAAAGTTTGATGCTTTATCGGCAGAAACCAACGCGCAGCTTGAGCAGCTTGCGGAAAATACAAATGTTCAGTTGGCACAGCTTTCCGACAATACCAATGCACAGCTTGAACAGCTTGCAGAAAATACAAATGCGCAGTTGGCACAGCTCTCCGATAATACCAATGCTCAACTCGAGCAGATGGCTGCCAATACCGGTGAGCAGCTCGCAGCTTTTTCTGAGGCGACTAATGTCAAACTCGCCGAGATGGCAGAAAACAACAATGCACGTCTCGCTGAGATTATTAACAATACTAATGCAAAACTCGCAGAGTTTTCTGAGAATACCAATGCTCAGCTTGCAAGCTTTGCTGAGTCTACCGGCAAGCAGATTGCTGAACTTGCCAACAGTACAAACAGCAAAATGGCTGAGTTGTCAGGAATTACCAGTTCTCAGTTGGCTGAATTTTCCGACAATAACAGTGAACAGCTGAAGATTTTGCAGGACGATCTTCTTGAGAAGGTTCCCACAGAGGACAACATTCACAAGGAAGGCGTACGTTTGTACAAGAATATTCAGGCTTCGGTTAAGGATGAATTGTCACCTCTCGGAGACAAGATTGAGGAGAGCGGCAAGAGTATTGAGAATTCCTTCAAGGGAGTTAAGATTTACTGTATCGTTGCGGCTGCGATGTCTGCAATTTCAGTGATTCTCTCGATACTGAATTTGATCGGAATATTCTGATTTTGTTGTTTGGTTGGGATTTTGATGGAAACCAATTGGGTGCACAAGTTACCGATTGGTGCTGACATCATTTATCGGTGTAAATATGAGTAAAGAATTATGGAGAGCCGGCAATATGCTCTATCCGCTGCCGGCGGTTATGGTATCTGTTGCAGACAGCAACGGTAAACCCAATATTATTACTATCGCATGGGTGGGAACGGTTTGTTCCAATCCTCCGATGGTTTCTATTTCGGTCAGACCCGAGAGATATTCCTACAATATAATTAAGGAAACGGGCGAGTTTGTTATTAATCTGACCACCAAGGACCTTGCATATGCAACCGACTATTGCGGAGTAAAAAGCGGAAGAGATGTCGATAAATTCGCTGAGATGAAGCTGACTCCGGCTAAGGCAGAGTATGTCAAGGCACCGCTTATTGAGGAGAGTCCGGTCAACATTGAGTGTCGAGTGACACAGGTGATTCCGCTCGGAAGCCACGACATGTTCATTGCTGAGGTGCTCGCGGTGCATGCGGATGAGAAGTACAAGGATGAGAAGGGGAAGTTTTGTCTTGAAATGGCCGATCCGATAATGTATTCACATGGTGAGTATCTTACCTGTGGAGAGAAAATCGGTACCTTTGGCTATAGTGTAAAGAAGAAATAGTCAGTTATGAAAAAAGTACGTGTAACACATAAAAGAAACAAGAGTGCTTTCGTAATAACATCGCTGGTTACATTATTTATATGTATGATGTTTACGAAGGGCTTTACCAAATTTGAACATACCGGAAACAATGTTTTCCGTATATATGTCAATGACCACTATGTAGGTATTATAGAAAACGGCGAAAATGCCGAGCATCTTTTGATAGAAGCAAGACGATGCGTAGCTCAGGAAAAGAATACACTTCTTTTTATGAACGGAGAGCTTCGTGTTGAGGGCGAGGAAATGATTTACGGTACTGTCGACGATGAGGAGACGGTGCAGTTGGCGATGCAGGAAGTACTCAGAGGAACCATCAAGGAGACCATCCAGAAATCCTGCACGGTAAAGATTGAAGATTACATGGTAAATCTCAACAACCTGGATGAGGCACAAAAGCTTTTGCAGGCTGCGATAGACAAGTATGACAGCACCGGCAGCTTTGTGGTGGAGCTGGAATACGGAGATAACCATAATCTGAAGGTAATATGCCCTCAGGTAATCAAGACAGACAGCGACGAGGAACCGGTTGAGGAAGAAGACAGATTTCTTCCGGTTGAAGGTTTCGCGGCATATCTTGAAAACCTCGGACTGAATGGCAATGTAGAGCAGGAAGAGATTGCGCTCGAGGATTATGAGACCGGCGTTTTATCTATGCGTTTCATAGAAGATGTGGAAATCAGTGAGGGATATCTGCCAAAGACTCAGGTTACAGATCTTCAGGAAGCTATTGATTATGTCACCAAGGAGCAGGAGACTCCGGGTGAGTATACGGTAAAAGCGGGAGATACTCTTTCCGGAATTTCACTTGCTGTAAATATACCGATGCAGACATTGGTAGAATTGAACAGCGGCGTGCTTGAGAGTGTAAATTCAACAATTCGTATCGGACAGATTTTGACCATTACGGTTCCCGAACCTGAAATCAACATAGAGCGAATTGAGAGAGTATATATAGAAGAGATTTATGATGAACCTGTTATCTATATAGATAATGATGAGTGGTACACCACTCAGAGCCAGGTGATTCAGCAGCCTTCATCAGGTTTCAGACGTGCGGTTATGGATATCCGTTACGTGAATGACAAGGAGAAGGAAAAGACCACACTGGCAGAGGAAATCCTTATTGAGGCGGTGCCCAAGATTGTGGAGCGAGGAACCAAGGTACCTCCCACATATATCAAGCCTCTCGACGGAGGACGTATTTCATCATACTTCGGATACAGAAAATCGCCCGGAGGAATCGGAAGTACATATCACCAGGGTATTGACTGGGCTACTCCTACAGGTACTCCTGTATATGCTTCAAGCGGCGGTACTGTTATTTACTCAGGTTGGGCGAGCGGATACGGATATTGCGTAACCATTCAGCATCCTGACGGAAGACAGACCAGATACGCGCACAACAGCCGTCTTGCCTGCACCGTGGGCCAGTACGTAAACCAGGGACAGGTAATTGCCTATAGCGGAAGCACAGGTAATTCTACAGGACCTCACGTGCACTTTGAAATCATTATCAACGGCGTGAGAGTGAACCCGTTCGATTATCTGGGATAGGCCGCATAAACACTGAATATTACGGCGAAAAATTATTTTCAAAATAGAGAAAAATACGTTGACGAGTTCACCCGGCTATGCTATATTAGTCGGGTGAGCAGTCCGTTTAGCTCTATTTTTTGTGTGAAAAAAATGTAGTTCTGCAGCGATGATAATTGTAAGACTGCAGGAATTAACAAACATGGAGGAAGAAAAATGCGTACCAAGATTACTCTCGCATGCACAGAGTGCAAGCAGCGCAACTACAATACTACAAAGGAAAAGAAGACCATGCCTGACCGTATGGAAATCAAGAAGTACTGCAGATTCTGCAAGAAGCACACTCTTCACAAGGAAACCAAGTAATTCTGTTTGATTTTGGAGGTCGTAATGGAAGAATCCGTTAAGAAGGAAACCAAGAAGACATCTTCACCAAACTTCTTTGAAGGCGTAAAGATGGAATTCAAGAAAATCTCATGGCCTGACAGAAAAACTACCTTCAAACAGTCGGTTGCTGTTGTTATTATCTCAGTCGTAGTTGGAGCAGTTATTGCTATCCTTGACTTTGGTGCCAAGAATGGTGTTAACTTCCTTGCCAACTTAGGATTAAAGTAGGAGGGTTAACATGGCAGAGGCAAAATGGTATGTTGTACATACTTATTCCGGTTATGAGAATAAGGTAAAGGTTGATATTGAGAAAACCATCGAGAACAACAAGGCTCTTGCTGAGCAGATTCTCGAGGTACGTGTTCCTATGGAGGATGTAGTTGAGATTAAGAACGGTGTAAAGAAGACCGTTTCAAGAAAGCTCTTCCCCGGATATGTACTTGTAAATATGGATATGAACGATGAGACCTGGTACGTTGTCCGTAATACACGTGGTGTTACAGGTTTCGTAGGACCGGGAAGCAAGCCCGTTCCGCTTACCGAAGCTGAAATGAAGCCCCTCGGAATCCATACCGACAATATTACAATTGATTTCGCTGAAGGCGATACCATTGCTGTTGTAGTAGGTGTTTGGAAGGATACAGTCGGCGTTGTTCAGAAGCTTGACTACAGCAAGCAGACCGCTACTATCAATGTAGAACTCTTCGGAAGAGAGACTCCCGTTGAGATCAGCTTTGCTGAAGTTAGAAAGATGGGTTAATCGATTCGTCGGTTACCTGTGGCAGTCAGTTATATCTCGGAGATTTCTCCGTTATATAAATGTCCGCGAGGACATGTTGTATCGTGGGAGTGCTCGCAGAGAGCACGCCTAACCACATTTTTTAGGAGGTGCCATCATGGCAAAGAAAGTAGAAGGCTACATTAAATTACAGATTCCCGCCGGAAAAGCAACACCTGCTCCCCCGGTTGGACCCGCACTTGGACAGAAGGGTGTTAACATCGTAGAGTTCACCAAGCAGTTCAACGCAAAGACAGCAGATAAGGGTGATACCATTATCCCTGTTATCATTACCGTATACTCAGATAAGAGCTTTAGCTTCGTAACTAAGACTCCCCCTGCTGCAGTTCTTCTTAAGAAGGCTTGCAACATTAAGAGTGGATCCGGTGTTCCTAACAAGACAAAGGTTGCTAAGATTTCAAAGGCTAAGATTCAGGAAATCGCTGAGCTTAAGATGCCCGATCTTAACGCTGCAAGTCTTGAGGCTGCTATGAGCATGATCGCAGGAACCGCACGTTCTATGGGAATCGTTGTAGAGGATTAATCTTAAAAAAAGAATTGGGAGGCAAAGAAATTTGCCGTTAGAACCTAGGAGGAAATTAAAATGAAGCACGGAAAGAAATATGTTGAGGCATCAAAGCTTGTTGATCGCCTTACTGCTTATGAACCCGCAGAAGCAATCGGTCTTGTAAAGAAGACTGCAACTGCAAAATTTGATGAGACTATTGAAGTACATATCAGAACCGGATGTGACGGACGTCACGCTGACCAGCAGATCCGTGGAGCTGTAGTTCTCCCTAACGGAACCGGCAAGACCGTAAGAGTACTGGTTATCGCCAAGGGTGCTAAACTCGAGGAAGCTCAGGCAGCAGGTGCTGATTTTGTAGGTGGAGAAGAGCTCGTTCCCAAGATTCAGAACGAGGGATGGCTTGACTTCGACGTTGTTGTTGCTACTCCCGATATGATGGGTGTTGTAGGTCGTCTTGGTAAGGTTCTCGGACCTAAGGGTCTCATGCCTAACCCCAAGGCCGGTACTGTTACCATGGATGTTACTAAGGCAGTTAACGACATCAAGGCCGGTAAGATCGAGTACAGACTTGACAAGAGCAACATCGTACACGTTCCCGTAGGAAAGGCTTCTTTCTCAGAGGAGAAGCTTGAGGAGAACTTCAACGCACTTATGGAAGCTATCGTTAAGGCTAAGCCTTCAGCTCTTAAGGGTCAGTATCTTAGAAGCATTACCCTTACCAGCACTATGGGCCCTGGCGTAAAGGTTAACGTAGCTAAGTATTAATTGTTCGTTTATCGGAAAAATAAAACTTGACAAAGTATTATGTGAATGATATTTTAGTTAAGGTTTTATACCAAGCCGAAGACAGCAGGTAGCGGGAAACCGTGTAAATCCAGCCGAGGTGAATGTTATTATTCATTGAAGCATTTATCTCCCATGCTGTTGCAAAACGGTATGGGAGTTTTTTTCGGCTCCCAATATATGTCGCAAGACATAATTCTATAAGGAGGAAAAAAGAAAAATGGCTAAAGTTGAAATTAAAGCTCCTATTGTAGCAGAAATTTCAGAGAACATTAAGGGCGCACAGACTGTAGTTGCAGTTGATTACCGTGGACTTACAGTTGCTCAGGATACCGAACTTCGTAAGAAGCTTCGTGAGGCCGGATGTGTATACAAGGTATACAAGAACACCTACCTCAAGAGAGCATTCGAAGGTACTGAGTTTTCAGCACTTGATGAGTATCTTGATGGACCTACAGCAGTAGCTATTTCTACTACTGATGCAACTGCTCCCGCAAGAGTAATTGCTGAGTTTGCAAAGAAGGCAGATAAGCTCGAGATCAAGGCCGGCGTTGTAGAAGGTAACGTATACGATGCAAAGGGAATGGCTCAGATCGCAAGCATCCCTTCAAGAGAGGCACTCCTCTCAAGATTGCTCGGTTCTATGCAGAGCCCTGTTGCAAACTTTGCTCGTGTTATTAAGCAGATCGCTGAGAAGGACGCTTAATTTATCGAGAACCGCAATCAATAGATTGCAAAACTACTATTTAACAATTAATCATCTTCGGATTGAAGATGGAATCGATGCACAGAATGTGCAAATTATTTAATGGAGGAAATTTAAAATGACAACTCAGGAAATTATCGAAGTTATCAAGGGTCTTACCGTACTTGAGCTTAATGATCTTGTAAAGGCTTGTGAGGAGGAGTTCGGCGTTTCAGCAGCAGCTGGTGTTGTTGTTGCAGCAGCAGGCCCTGCAGAAGCAGCAGAAGAGAAGACCGAGTTTGACGTAG
>JAKSRV010000049.1 GCA_024403435.1 Lachnospiraceae bacterium | reverse complement strand
ATATATATAAGGGAACGATGATTAGTTATATGGGTACAAAACAATCTATAGAACCCTCTTCTCTTATGGCCATTTACGAGAGCGTAAGTTCGGTTATAAGCACTGAGGGACAGCTTTTGGACTACCTGTACAATATGGTTCCAAATGAGGATGAATTAACTTATACTTCTTCGTTTAACGCTGCTCTTCTATGCGGTGCTTTTGCCAATTGGCTCAATCTTCCTTATGACGAAAAAAGACTCTTGGTTCTTTGTGGATTTTACTATGACATCGGCAAATGGGTTATTCCCAATAATATACTATGGAAGCCGGGCAAGCTTACCGATGAAGAATTCGCACTTGTCAGAAAACATCCTGTATCCGGATATGCATTAATACGAAACGATACCAATCTAAACGAGCATATAAAAAATACCGTCATAATGCATCATGAGCGTTACGACGGTACAGGTTATCCTTATCATATGAGCGGAGAAAAAATCGATAAATACGCAAGATATCTGGCAATTATCGATACCTATATAGCGATGGCGTCACCAAGATCATTCAGACCTGCATTTACTCCTCTTCAGATAATCGGCATTCTTGAAGATGAAAAGGAAAAATATGATCCACAGATCCTAATACCTCTTATTAAAAAGATCGCTGATACACAGATTGGTTATAAGGTAGAACTTAGCGATAAATCTGTGTGGGAAGTAATAATGATTCAGGATCAAAAATATTCTCGCCCTATGTTAAAAGGTGAAAATGACATGATTCTTGATCTTATCAGTCGCCCTGATTTGAAAATTGTCAGAATGGTTTAGTTATAATAAATCATGCATTGATAAAATATAGCCCAATCATATAAATTTTTAATAACGTGTAAAATACGAATCAAACATAAGCTTGGCAAGAGGAACTGCTTTCTCACCTCCTGTTCCACCGGCTTCTACAATGATTGTAACAGCGACCTCGGGATCCTCGGCAGGAGCATATCCTGTAAACCATGCATGGGAATCACCGAGGTCATTGTATTCTGCCGAGCCGGTCTTTCCCGCAGCTGTATACAGATCATTCTTAAGTCGTGTTGCAGTACCTTCCGTTACAACACTTTCCATCAATCTTCTCAAAAATGTAGCCTCATCAGGAGTAATCAAATAACCGAAGGTTTGTCCTGAATAATCTTTTACAATCGTTCCGTTAGAATCCTTGATATTATCAACCATATAAGGAGTAATCAATAATCCGTTGTTGGCAATAGACATGGTTATAAGATTAAGATGATAAGGGCTGATGGAAGTTTTGCCCTGACCGATAGAAGTCTGCATCATATCATAATCTGATGTATCAGCATTTATAATTAAAGAACTCTGTGTTGATGCTGTTTCACAGGGCAAAGTCTTGTTAAAATATAAATCATCCAAAGTCTGAGCAAACTTTACTCTGTTGAGGCTCATTCCAATATTGGCAAATGAGGCATTGCATGATTTAGCAAATGATAATTCGAAATCCACATCACCGTGTTGAGTTCCGTGGAAACAATTAATGCGGTTGGTGCCATTGCTGTAAAATCCACTGCAGTTGAAATTATATTTAGTAAAGTTATCTCCGTTTTCTCTATAATATTCAAGCGCGGATACTATCTTAAAAGTAGATCCGGGCGGATATTGGCCCTGAGTTACTCTGTTAAGCAACACGGAGCTTTCACTGCTTGCTGTGAGAGAATCCCACATTGCATCAATGTTATTCGGATCGTAATCAGGCTTTGATACCAATGCAAGTATTCTTCCGGTTTTTACTTCTGTAAAAATCACAGCTCCGTTATAATTACCGAGATATTCACTTGCTATCTTTTGTAATTCAACGTCAAAGGTTGTAGTAATACTGTAGCAGGTATTAAGCTTTCCCTCAGAAGAGTTCTGTGCTCGTACAATAGCGTTATTATCTGTATTTATCAAATAATAATTTTCAAGTAATTCAACACCCGCTTTTCCCTTTGAAGCGTAACCTATTGAGTGTGAAAACAGATTTCCGTAAGGATAATATCTGGTCTGTGTCCCATCATCATTTTGCACCGAATAGGCGAGCAATTCACCATCGTTGGCATAGATATTTCCGCGAAGATTTTGCTTCATAAGAACACTCTCTCGCTTATTGTAGCTATTTGACAACAATGTGCGACTGTTTTGGCAATAGAACACAACAAGGAAAACTATCATTGCTAAAAATACACACGAAAATATAGCAATTGTAATATAAATATGATGATTAATGGTCAGTTTATCGGGATTGATTAACTTACTCTTCTTTTCTTGCTGTCTATTGAAATTTTGAGTTGTGTTTGTCTGCTTATTATTTGCAGAACTATTATTATTTTGCTTTTCCATTTTTATTTCTTTTATCTTCTTTTCTTAATCGTACATAGATTGCCTGAACAATAAAATACATTAAGGTTGATGACATTATTGAAGAACCGCCATAACTTATCAGTGGCAATGTAACACCGGTAAGAGGTATGAATTTGATACCTCCGCCGACAGTAACAAATGCCTGGAACAGCAACGAAACTGCTATCCCGAATACTATCTGCTTATAGAAATTATCATTTATTTTTGAAGAAACTCTGAGCATTTCGATAAATGAACTTATTCCGATAATCAGTATTGATATTGCATATATTAAGCCCATTTCTTCGCATATAACCGAAAATACAAAATCGGTATCTGCAAAAGGTATTGTCGTCGGTGTTCCTTTCAGCAATCCTGTACCCCAAAATCCACCGCTTGTGATAGAAAACATAGACTGAATAATCTGATAGCCTTTATTGTCAATATATGGCCATGGATCTCTCCAAATTTCTACTCTGACTCTTACATGTGAGAATATTTTATAGGCTACGATTGATGCACCGGCACCTGCAAGCAACCCTCCGACCATAAACAGATAGTTACCTGTTGCTATTACAAGGATAAACAGATATACCATAAAATAAATAAGTGCGCTTCCCAAATCTTTTGATACAACAAGTATTCCAATGTATAAAGCCGCAATCAACGCCGATAAAGCAATCTTTTTATAATTAATCTCATTCCACAGGATAGAAGCTATAAAGAATATGAAAAGAATTTTAACAAACTCTGAAGGCTGTACCGATATGGGACCTAAAGAAATAGAAAGCTTAGAACCGTGACTTATTTTTCCAAGCACCAGTACGATAGATAACATCAGCAATCCAACCGACGCATACACCCATGTTATCTTCTTAAACCACTTAATTTTGCCGAATATATATATCATTGCTATACATAAAGCAAAACAGGCTGTCACAATCACAAATTGCTTAAATGATTTATTAATGGATACTCTGGCTATTATTATTAATCCGCAGCTTACGAGCATGCTGAAATTGTTGAGCAGTAATATATTGCATTCCGGGAATGCACTCTGTGTGAAAAACAAAAATAGAAATACAGAGGTTAATATATAAATAAGCGCAGCCAAATACATAGCATTTTTAGACACTAAATACATGTTCATACATGCTACGCCTACGACAAGAATGTTAATAGCATTTTGGCTCACGGCAATCGCTGTCTTAAAACCTGTATTTTTGACAGCAAAAATAGATATGCCTAAAACAGCATATATCATCAATAAAGCCGCCAATATGTATTTTGATGTTTCAATAAATAAGTATTGCATAATTATTCCGTACTGTGTTTTTCAAAGCCTTTGGTATATTCCCAATTTACATCTCCGGATTGGGCAATATAGTAATCCAATACCTTGTTCATCATATCGTTGTTCTCGTTTGTAAAATCCAATCGAAAAACAATGTCTGATGCATTATTTTTCAATTCCTTTGTGAGTGTAACAGGAACTGTATTATATATGGTGTTCTGACAATGTACACAATCAGTAAACACAGGTAAATCTCTCTTGGTTCTGTCAGTTAATTTAGTCCATTTATTTTCATTGGTTCTAAATTCATTTTTTATACACTTGTTAAGCGTTTTATTGATGCAGTTAGCTGTATGCATCAACGGTAATCTGCCGTAAACAAGCTTTTCTGCATTAATATTAGCTTGTTGATTATATAGATGCTTATGTAAATCTCTTTGAGCAGCTCCACATAATTCAAGAGGCAAGCCTATTGCAGATGCATACTCAGATAATTTATTGATAGATTCTCTGTTCCATGCATAAACTCCATAATCAGTTACTATTTCAAAATTGTTGTTAACATCTTTTAATCTGATTAAGGTATTTAAGTCTTCAATATTTCTTACCAGGAAACCGCTTATAATATTGGTTTTGTCAGTTATGCTTGTGATTGCCGCTATAGTCTTATTTTCCTGCATTCTGCGAACATAAGGCATTGCGATAAGGAATTCTATACCTCTCACATAATCATTATCTGAATCATTGTTTGAATCATTGCATAACGAAGCCTTAGCATCTTCAAGCCAGGTCACAAAATCATCATCAATATCTCCTAAAGCATTAATAAACAATTCTTCAGGAACATATATTTTTGAAATAACTGAACTACATGTAAAGGTATTACTTGAAAATGAGTTGCCGGTAGACTTGAGGTATTGCTTAGCGATGAATTCAAGTAAATTCTTCAACTGAGTTTTGTCATTTATGAGTACACTGTATTGCCTAATTGATGTATTAACTTCATTGGCATTACATATTGATTTGTTTTTTTTGAGATTGTTATCATTTGTACTGTCGTTTGCAATGTAATCAGCACAAATGTTAACTCTGCTATCAGTGTATTCAACTCCCGAATTTTCCAAGCCACACTCTCTGGAATATATAAGGCCAAATGATTCAATAATCTTTTCTTCCAGCTCGCTTAAGGCTGCTCTTCTTAATTCATTTATACCCTTGAGATTATAGTAAGCATCTTCGCTTACGAATATATTCTCTAAGCTGCTTAACTCATCGATTACAAAATTGGTAGATCCGAGCTTGTTAATCTGTTTAAGCACATCATCGGATGTAATAGGTCTCTTTTGTGCAGATTGAACTTCATCACCATATTTAGTTATAAAAATATCTTCATAAGAAACTGTGATACTTGCAGGCTCTCCGGTAATAAAGCAACCGGTGACATCAATCTTATATTTAGGCAAAGTGTTCTTGGCACTGTCACCTACATACAAGCTGTGAACATTATTTATAATATTTTCATCAGATCCGCTGTATGAGGGTGAACCAAGAGTAATCATATCCTTACCGTTATATTTCTCATAATACCCTTCGGAAATTTGGCTTCTGATATAAAGTGATGAAAGGATTTTTTTATCTTTATCTGTAACCTTAACTTCTCCTTTAGCAAAGTACTGGTCTATATATTTTCTGTACATTGCAGTAACACCTGCAGCATATTCAGGCTTTTTCATTCTTCCTTCAATTTTGAACGAATCAATACCCGCTTCAATAAGTTTGGGCAGATATTCTATTGTACACATATCCTTAAGGCTTAACGGATATATATCTTTTTGATTATTATGTGAATAAGGAAGACGACAAGGCTGTGCACAACGTCCTCGGTTACCACTTCTGGAACCAATCACTGAGCTAAAGAGGCATTGTCCCGAATAACAATAACAAATTGCACCATGGATAAAGCATTCAAGCTCAATGTCCGACTTTGCTTTTATTGTTTTTATTTCATTTAATGATAATTCACGTGCAGGAACAACTCTACAGACACCCATTTTCTTAATGAAATCAACACCTTCGATACCGGTGGTATTAAGCTGGGTACTTGCATGAACTTCCATCATTGGGAAATTCTTTCTAATATAAGCTATAACACCTAAATCCTGTACTATAACACCATCCAAACCAACTTCATACATAGGTTTTAGGAACGAAAACAGTTCGTCAAGCTCAGTATCAGTAACAAGAGTATTGACGGTCAGATATACTCGTTTGTTGTATAAATGAGCATAACGAATACACGAACATAATTCCTCTTCTGAGAAATTGTCCGCGTAAGCTCTTGCACCATATTTATTTCCTGCCAAATAAACCGCATCGGCACCTGCACGCAACACTGCCATAAAAGCGTCTTTGTTCCCGGCAGGAGCCAACAGTTCAGGCTTTTTACTTAATCCAGTCATCTGTTACCTATTATTATTGTTATATTCAAAAGGGAGCGACAAATGCGCTCCCTAAAATATTATAATTCCTATTATAATTTCTTCTTTAACTCAGTCTCAAGGCGCATAATCTGTGCTGCACCGGCTGCAACGTTTTCCTGTAATTCAGCAACCTGGCTCTTAGATTCTTTAAGCTTCTTGTTTAGTACATCGATTTCATTCTTCAGCTTTTCAATCTCTTTGTTCTTTTCTTCAAATTCAATCTCAAGTACTTCAAGATGCGATTTAGCCTTGAAATAATCATCAGCTATATTCAGTTCCAAAAGAATAGCTTTTGTATCTGAATTTAAGAATCTAAATCCGCCTAATCTCTCGCACTCATTAAATTTGTCATTAACGTAATTGGCTACCTTCTGCTGATAATCAGCAGGCTCGTAACCTGAAAGAGTTAATACTTTACCTTTTATCAGAACTCTTATCTCATTCTTTTCTGCCATATACGCCTCTGAATTAAATCAAATCAATATACTTCTATGTGTAATCAAAAAATACATTTCTATATGAATTGCATATAAATCAATACAAAATTATAGAAAAACTAATATCAGATTATATAAACCAACATAAATAAGTATATAGCAAGTGTTTTGATTAATCAAATGGATATTTCAGACCCAAATGTGTATATGCATTCTGAGTGGCAACGCGTCCTTTAGGAGTCCTGTTGATTAGACCGTTCATTATCAAATAAGGCTCATATACATCCTCAATAGTGCCGGAATCCTCTCCTGTGGCTGCAGCCAAAGTATCAAGACCTACCGGTCCACCATCAAATTTATTAATAATGGTCTCAATTATATTACGGTCGGTATGATCGAGTCCCATTCTGTCTACTGCCATCAAATCAAGTGCTTCTATTGCAATAGACTCTGTAATAACACCATCATATCGTACCAAAGCGTAATCGCGTACCCTTTTAAGTATTCTATTGGCGAGTCTCGGAGTTCCTCTGCTTCTTCGAGCCATCTCTTTGGCACCGCCAGCATCTACTTCACATCCTAGTTTCTTGGCACTGCCCATGATAATCTGTGTAAGCTCCGGTACCGTATAGAACTGCAATTTATAAATCATTCCAAAACGGTCTCTCAACGGGGCTGTAAGAAGACCTGCTCTGGTAGTAGCACCAACCAATGTAAAATGAGGAAGCGGTAAGCGCACAGATCTGGTAGATGACGACGAATCCTTGCCGATTAATACATCTATGCAGAAATCTTCCATTGCAGGATACAGTACTTCTTCAACCTGACGATTTAATCTGTGAATTTCATCTACAAATAACAGATCACCTTCCTGCAAGCTGTTAAGAATAGCTGCCATTTCTGCAGGCTTTTCTATAGCAGGACCACTGGTAACCTTTAAGTGTGTACCCATCTCATTTGAAAGTATTCCTGCGAGCGTAGTCTTGCCCAATCCCGGAGGTCCGTATAACAATACGTGGTCGAGTGCATCTCCTCTAACCTTCGCTGCTTCAATAGATATAGATAAACCTTCTTTTATTTGAGATTGTCCTATATAGTCTTTTAAGGTCTGTGGTCTGAGTCCACCTTCTATTTTTTTATCTTCTTCGGTAAGTTTGGTCTCGATTGTTCTGGCCATCTAACTTCTCCTTTAATCTTTTCCTTAAAACAGCTTCTTTAATGCAGCACTCAAAATCTCGCTTGAATCCATGTTTTCTACGCCGTCAATAGATAATACAGCTTTTCTGCTGTCTGTCTGGCCGTAACCCAAAGCAACCAATGCCGAAATAGCATCCTTCATCTCAGCTGTTGCAGATTTATCATTAGTAGAAGCAACATCTATATCATTACTGTGAAGAACACCGCTAATCATAGCTTCATCTGACATCTTAATCTTATCTTTAAGCTCCAAAACAATTCTTTGCGCAGTCTTGGGACCCACTCCGGGTGCACTTGCAAGTTTCTTGGAATCTTCGGATATAATAGCTACTTTGATGGAATCGGCATCTAAGGCGGATAAAAGTGCAAGGCCAACTTTAGGTCCCACACCGTTAACTGTAATAAGTCTCTTATATAGATTCAGATCATCTCTGGTCTGGAATCCATATAATGAAATCGCATCTTCTCTTACTGCGGTATATGTATATAACTTGACATGTTCACCTATATTCGGGAGCATCATAGCTGTTCTGGCAGAAATGAATACGCTTATTCCAAAACCACCGGCATCGATAACACATGAATCTTCATCAACGTAATCCAAAAGTCCTTCAATAAATGCAAACATATTATTCCTCGTTTCAATTCATTAAGAATTACATTTAGTCTGTCTTATTAATCAACAAGTATAATATATCACAATCGAACATATGTTTCAAGTTATGCATTTTTTAATTTCTTTTTCTGTATTCTGATGACTATCATGTAACAAATAAGATGCATCAATGTTGTAAGTATCCAGCTGTACAGATACGAAAGAAATAATACATCCAATCTGTGATATGCCTGAAAAATAGTGAATATGTAAATAATTCTAAATACACACGCTCCGGTCAGACTGACAATCATAGGCATAATCGAATAACCCATACCTCTGATGACACCCACACTTACATCCATAGTTCCGCAAAGAAAATATATTGTGCAGATATATTTCATTCTGAGAACGCCGGCTGCTATTACTTCGGGATCATTGGAGTATGCTCGGAGCAGATAATTTGACGTTAAATACGCACCGTTACCCATTACCAGTCCGACTATGGATACACTAATCAGCGAATAAATAAGTATTTTATTTACTCTATCAAGCTTTTGGGCACCCATATTTTGACCGGTAAAGCTCATTGCTGTCTGATAAAAGGCGTTCATTGCCATATATACAAATCCTTCGACATTTTGAGCCGCAGTGTTACCTGCAACGGTTATTGTGTCGAATGAATTAACAGCCGACTGGATTATTACGTTCGATATAGAAAACAGCATTCCCTGCACACCTGCAGGAAGGCCGATAGAAATCATCTTTAAAAATTTATTGCCATTTATTCTTAGCTTTTTAAGTTCAAGCTTGTAAGCACTCTCAGACTTCATCAGGCATCTGACAATTAATACTGCCGAGATTGATTGCGCAATAATGGTTGCAAGAGCTACACCCGCAACACTCATATTTAAGAATTTTACAAAGATAAAATTGAGTACAACATTGACAACGCCGGCTATCGATAAGAATAACATCGGACGCCTGGTATCACCTACCGCACGCAAAATAGCTGCACCGAAATTGTATATCATGGTAAAGGTCATACCACAGAAATAAATCTTAATATAAACCTTTGCCAAAGGAAGAGCTTCCTTGGTTGTGTTCATAAGCGTAAGTATCGGACCGGAAGCTGTCACACCGATTATTGTCAAAATAATACCGCTAAACAATGCTGAAAACATTGCTGTATGAACCATTTCTGACAACTCTTTGTCTTGCTTAGCTCCGTAAAATCTAGCAACCATTACGTTCGCACCGACAGAAAGTCCAATAAATAGATTTGTAAGTAAATTAACAAGAGCTGACGTTGAACCGACAGCAGCTAATGCATCATTACCGGCCCATCTTCCAACCATGACAATATCAGCTGCATTAAATATCAGCTGTAAAAGATTTGAAGCCATCAACGGAAAGTAAAACTTGAGCATCTTTCCGAGAAGAGGTCCGTTACACATATCTATTTCGTATCTTGATTTACTTACACCGGACATGATTACACACCATTAAAATTAAATATTATATGTAAATAGTTAAGTTAATTAATAATCTTGAATAAATAAGGCCCGAAACCAATATATGGTCTCGGGCCCGTTTGGTATTAAAGCTTAATCATTAATTAGTTATTGATAAGCTTATCATCTTCGTTGTTCCAGCTGTAAAGCTTACGAACTTCCTCACCAACCTTCTCAGCGGGATGCTCTGCAGCAAGCTTTCTCATAGCCTGGAAGTGTACCTGCTTACCTGCATCAGACATATCAAGGAGGAACTCCTTAGCGAAGCTACCATCCTGGATGTCAGCAAGAACCTTCTTCATAGCCTTCTTGGTTTCCTCAGTGATGATCTTAGGTCCGGTGATGTAATCGCCGTACTCAGCGGTGTTAGAGATAGAATATCTCATTCCGGCGAAACCTGACTGATAGATAAGGTCAACGATGAGCTTCATCTCGTGGATGCACTCAAAGTATGCGTTACGAGGATCATATCCTGCCTCAACAAGAGTCTCAAAACCAGCCTGCATAAGTGCGCAAACACCACCGCAAAGAACTGCCTGCTCACCGAAGAGGTCAGTCTCGGTCTCGGTTCTGAAGTTGGTCTCAAGAACACCGGCTCTTGCTCCACCAATACCAAGAGCATATGCAAGTGCAAGATCCTGTGCCTTGCCGGTAGCATCCTGCTCTACAGCGATAAGACAAGGAACACCCTTACCGGCCTGATACTCAGAACGTACGGTATGTCCGGGTCCCTTAGGAGCAATCATGGTAACGTCAACATTTGCAGGAGGCTTAATGCATCCGAAGTGGATGTTGAAGCCGTGTGCGAACATAAGCATATTTCCAGCCTCAAGATTGGGCTCGATATCGTTCTTGTAAAGAGCAGCCTGCTTCTCATCGTTGATAAGAATCATGATGATATCTGCCTTCTTTGCAGCCTCAGCTGCAGTATATACATCAAATCCCTGCTTTACAGCCTTATCCCAGCTCTTAGAACCCTCGTAAAGACCGATGATAACCTTGCAGCCTGAATCCTTAAGGTTCAGAGCGTGTGCATGACCCTGGCTACCATAACCGATGATAGCAATGGTCTTGTCCTCAAGCAGTGAAAGATTGCAATCTTCCTGATAAAAAATCTTTGCCATTGTTTTTTCCTCCATTTGGCTTAAATTAATAACATTTTATATCAAAGCATATATTTATAATACATCCCAAGTTATGAGAAGCATTATAAATATATGCAATGTTTCATGGTTAATTAAGGTAAATAAGTAACGTTCTCAATACCTCTGCTAAGACCTGCAGTTCCGGTTCTTGCAAGCTCAAGAATCTCATAACCGTTGAGAAGCTCAATAAACTTATCAATCTTTGAAATACCGCCGGTAATCTCAATAATAAGGCACTCTGGAGCCACATCTACAATCTTACCTCTGAAAATATCGGTAATTGCAATAATGTTCTGTCTCTGATCGGGAGAAACCTTAACCTTAACAAGCGCAAGCTCACGATATACGCTGTCTTCGGGAGCAAGTTCGGTTACTACCTTGACATCGATAAGCTTCGCAAGCTGCTTTTCAATCTGCTCAAGAGCTTCGCTTGTACCGCTTGACACAATTGTTACTCTTGAATATCTGGGATCTGCAGTAACACCTGCAGTGATACTCTCAATATTATAACCTCTTCTTGAGAAGAGACTTGCAATACGGCTTATTACACCTGAAGTATTGTCTGCCAATACCTGAAATACTTTAGTCTGCATGAAAAACCTCACATAAAATAAGAAATTACCTCAAATAAATAATTTAGCAAGATTATTTGCTACTGTCAACCATCATTCTCAACACATTTTGAAAGTGACAAGGTTCCTGTTCTCGCAATCTCTACAATGCTGATTGATTTGAACATATTTATAAGAAGCTGAACTCTCTCGGGAGTATCACAAACCTGAATCATCATATAATGAAGTGACATATCTACGATATCTGCCTTCATCACCTCACAGATTTCCATTATCTCGTTTCTGTTGGTCTTGTTGTATTTTACCTTCATAAGCATAAGCTCACGAGATACACACTGATTTTCATTAAAGGTCTTTACCTTAATGATATCAAGCTTTTTATTAAGCTGCTTCTCAATCTGTTCCAGGGTACGCTCGTCTCCGCTTGAAACGATGGTCATTGAAGAAATATCGGGAGTATCTGTCTCTCCTACAGTCAATGAATCGATATTAAAGCATCTTCGAGCAAACAAACCGCTGACACCGCTGAGAACACCGGATCTGTTTTCTACTGTTACAGAATAAATTCTTTTAGCCTTCATAAATTCAATCCTTTATTTTACCAAATCCATAGGATCAATCATTACTTCAAGAAGTACATTATTCTTATCCTTGAGGAATTTGTTAATAATCTTAGTTGCATCCTTATTGTTATCAAGTCTGAGATAATCAAAATCATAAGCGCTGACAAGCTTCTCAAGATTAGGACTACCATCAAGATTAACAACAGAATAATGGTCCTTGTATGTATAATGCTGATACTCTCTGACCATGCCGAGGAAACTGTTGTTGAATACAATAATCTTGGCCTGAATATTATGCTGTCTGAAGGTTGCAAGCTCCATCATAGACATCTGGAATGAACCGTCACCGCATACAGCTACTACCTGGCGCTCGGGCTTTGCAAGCTTGGCACCGAGAGCTGCGGGAATTGAATAACCCATAGTACCCATACCGCCGGATGTAAGGAATCTACCGTTTTTAATCTGTGCATATGCACATGAGAAAATCTGGTTCTGTCCTACGTCTGCAACATATACGCTGTCATCATCCATTTTTTCTGTAAGTGCTGTGATAAAATGCTCAGGATCAACATACTCACTGTTGGGATGACGAACAATCTTTAACTCTTTCTTGTACTGATTAAGTGTATAAACCCAATCAGAGCAATCCATTGTAAGATTTTCCTTTGCAAGATCTTCGAAAATATTCTTGCAATCACCTACAAGAGGAATTGAAGAAACTGCATTCTTACCGATCTCTGCAGGATCTACATCTATATGAATAAGTATTTTGCCCTTCATAAGTAAATCGGGCTGGCTGACTGCTCTGTCTGCCACTCTTGCACCGACCATAAGGAGTACATCAGACTCATTCATAGCCTTGTTGGCATAAGGCTTACCATTGTTACCAACCATTCCGAAATGAAGAGGATGATTGGTAGGAATGGTTCCGATACCCATCATTGTTGTAACCATGGGAATGCCATGCTTCTCGGCAAAATCAAGAACAACCTCTTCCGCATTACCAAGTTGTACACCGCCACCGATACAAATAATAGGCTTCTTTGCCTTGGCAAGTTCTTTGATTACTTTTTTAATCTGAGCTGAATTGCCCTTAACAGTAGGCTTGTACGTTCTTAAATTAACGCTCTCGGGATATTCAAATTTCTTAACTGCTGCATTCTGGATATCAAAAGGAATATCGATAAGAACAGGTCCTTTTCTTCCTGAATTGGCAATATAGAATGCTTCCTTAAAAATTCTTGGAATATCATCGGCATTTCTTACGAGGTAACTGTATTTTACAAACGACTCTACAGCACCTGTAATATCTGCTTCCTGGAATACATCACTTCCAAGCAACTCACTGTTAACCTGACCTGTAATTACAACAAGCGGAATAGAATCTGCATAAGCAGTTGCAATTCCGGTTATAATATTGGTAGCACCGGGGCCTGAAGTAACCGCGCATACACCGGGCTTATCTGTTAATCTTGCAACACCACTTGCTGAATGAGCTGCATTTTGCTCTGTTCTTACAAGAATGGTTCTGATATCCGAATCTAATATACTATTATAAAAGGGGCAAATTGCTACTCCGGGATAACCAAATACATACTGTACCCCTTCTGCTTCGAGACATTTTACAATTGCTTCTGCTCCGATCATATTGAAACCTCCGAAAATTATGTGACTAAATGTCACTGAATAAAAATTATAACACACTAATGGGTTAACATAAAAGTATTGATTTTATGTTAAAAACTCTAATCTCTTGACCTTGTTTAATATACTGTGATGTGATAGATTATTTCATGTATATAATTATCTTTTGTGAGGGTTTTATGAAACAAATGAATTTGAAAAAAATAGCAGTTGCAGCTTCAGCCGGTATGCTATTAACAATGACTGCCTGCACTAATAACAGTAATGATAATTCCGCAGAACTCAAGGAGTTCAGGGCCAAGGTAGATACCTTCTGTACTTCAATTGCTACTGTTGACAGTAATATAAATGCTATTGATGTAGAATCGACGGGTTATGAGCAGACAATGCTTAGCGAGCTTGATTCTCTTGACGGTTATTTCAAGGAGTTCGCCGCATTGGATTTTCCTTCAGATTATGACTACCTTGAAGGTCTTGCCGATGAAGCTTCGAGTTATATGGATACAGCTGTTACCAACTATCATGATGCATTTGAAAATGATTATTCGGACGCCGATTTTACCGCTAAATATAATTACGCGTATGAAAACTATTCTCGTGCTTATAAGCGTATTCAGATTATAGTGACATTCTTTAACGGTGAGATTTCCGATGGAGTAACGGTTACAAATTAAACTTTCAGCAAATCATTTAAACACTATGTATCAAGTCAATACATAGTGTTTTTTTATACTGATTTTGCGTCAATTTTATCAACTCATTTTGTCCAATAAGTCCGTTTTTACATAACGATTCTTTATAAGAAAACAAGAGCCTGAGGAATGATTCCTCAGGCTCTTTAATAATTGGTTTTAATTATCCCTTATATGCGTATCCAATGTTCTCAAGAATCTTGGTGAACTTGGTACCGCCCTTTGCGATATTTACATCATAAGTCATTGAATAACTATATACCCATGTATCCTCATCGTAATTAGATTCATACTCATAGTTATCATAATAAATTACAGTGTTTACATCACAGTAATAGCTGTAAACATCACTTGCAACCTTCTGCTTATCCTTACCACCCTTTGAATAATAAAGAACACCGGTCTCATCTTCTGAATCATAGTCAAGCATAAAGAATGCAATACCGTCATTTGAGACAGATACGCTGCGGCAATCGCTGGCAATCTTGGTGCTATCGCCCTTAGCCTTCTGATAATAAAGCGAATCATTGTCTACAATGTAATATACAGAAGTACCATCATTGGTCATGCTGAATGAAGTTACATCAGACTTAATCTTGGTTGAGTCATACTTTCCATCAAGCTTGCAAGTATAAAGAGTTCCGTTATCATTGGTGTAATATACAGTCTTGAGATCCTTAGAGAACTCAATATCATCAACATTATTGATTACTTTATCTGAAGACCACTTCTTATCTACGAAAATAAGTGAATCACCTAATACATAATACTGATTGTTAAGAGATGCAATATTAAAGGTATATGCTCCACCATTATTATCGAGATATGCATACTGATTTGCATAAATACCAATATATACAGGCAAATAGCTCTTGCTTGAAACCTTCTGCTTATCTCCGCCCTTAACGGTTACAAAAAGACCATTATCGGTTGTATACATAAGCTGAGTGTGGTCCTTGTTAAATACAAAAGTACCATCGCAATCAGAATCAATCTTATTGCTGTCATCCTTAAGGTTAGTTACATAAAGAGCATTCTTATGATCATCGTAATAATAGATGTACTTGCAGTCGTCGGTAAGACCGATAGGATCAGCGTTCTTAGAAAGCTCAGTTTCCTTCTTGTTGCTGTATACATACATCTTGTAATCATCATCATCGTCTACAACATATGCAAGAGCTTTTCCTGAAGGAGAAAGAACTACAGTTACAACATCTTCTGCAATCTTAGTCTTAGATCCGTTGCTAACCTGATAGGTGAAAAGAGTATCATCCTCATCAATGTATGCAATGGTGCTACCATCCTGAGAAATAACTACATCGTACAAATCTTCACCAAGAGAAGTAATCTTTCCCTTGCTTGTAATCATATAGTATTCTGAATCATCGCCGTCTTCGTTATAAGCGATTGCAACAGTCTCGTCCATGCTGTATCCGCAGAAATATGCAGTGCTAGGAACGGTATCCTTTAATACTGTATCACCATATACAAAGTGTGTAACTTCATCTTCTGTATCATAAAATCTGTTCCACTCAGCTGTATATGTTGAACCACCTGATTTTCCGCTCAAAACTACTGCTGCAATAATGATACCAACAATAATTAATGCAGCTACACCACCGATAATAAAGAAAATTGCCTTATTAACAGGCTTCTTCTCCTTGGGAGCCTCAGCTGCAGGTGCAGGAGCAGGCGCTACAGGAGCTACAGGCTGACCGTATGCTGCAGGAGCGGGTGCTACAGGCTGACCGTACATTTCGGGAGCAGGTGCTGCGGGAGCTACGGGCTGTGCCATAACTTCGGGAGCAGGTGCTGCAGGAGCTACAGGCTGCGCCATAACTTCAGGAGCAGGTGCTGCAGGAGCTACAGGCTGTGCCATAACTTCGGGAGCAGGTGCTGCAGGAGCTACAGGCTGTGCCATAACTTCAGGAGCGGGTGCTGCGGGAGCTACGGGCTGTACCATAACTTCGGGAGCAGGTGCTACGGGAGCTACGGGCTGTGCAACAGCTTCAGGCACAGGTGCTACAGGAGTAGGAGCAACAGGAGTAGTCATTCCGGTTGCGGGATTAA
>JAKSRV010000048.1 GCA_024403435.1 Lachnospiraceae bacterium | reverse complement strand
CAGCCCATTTTTCTTGCCTCAAGGCGATCCTTTTTTTTATTACTTCATTCTCAGCTTTTATATATTCGTTCTCGGCTCTAAGTCTAATTAATTCTTCTCGTTCAGATTCTGTAAGAGGTCGTGGATCAGTCTTTTTTTTCATTGAATTATCCTTTGAAGGTCTTCCTTTGGTCTTTACTAATCCATTATACCCTTGTGTTTTATAATCTTGCACCCATTTATATAAAGTTCCCGAATTCATTCCATGAGCCAGTGCAACTGACTGAATAGGCTTGCCCGCAATAACTTGTGAAACTAAATCAAGTTTTTCTTCAGGAGAACGTAATCTGTTTTTACATCCAAAAGCATTTAATCCTACAGCTTGCTCTCTACGTTCCCAACGTCTTATCATCCTATGAAAATTTTCATCTTTGATACCTTCCGGTGTCTCTGGCCATTTACCTTCATGATACAGATCAATACATTCTAAAATAAATTCTTTACTGTAACGCATAAAAATACCCCTTTCTCTGGTTGTCCAGAAAAAGGGGTACATATCAAAAGGATGCCGGCTTTATTAATGCCTCAATATTTATTACACCTTAAATCTATAACCAACGCCCCATATTGTTTCTATGTAATCGGGCTTTGAGTTGTCCTTCTCAATCTTCTCACGAATCTTCTTGATGTGAACAGTGACAGTAGCGATATCACCGATAGATTCCATATCCCAGATTTCTCTGAAGAGCTCTTCTTTGGTAAATACGTGGTTAGGATTTTCTGCAAGGAATGTGAGCAAGTCGAATTCCTTGGTAGTGAAGATTTTTTCCTCACCCTCGATAAATACACGGCGGGCAGTCTTGTCAATTCTGAGACCGCGAATCTCGACGGTATCGTTTTCACTCTTGTTGATGACACCGGCACCGACAAGTCTCTCGTAACGTGAGAGGTGCGCCTTTACTCTGGCTACCAGCTCACTGGGGCTGAAGGGCTTGGTCATATAGTCGTCTGCACCGAGGCCGAGTCCACGAATCTTGTCGATATCATCTTTCTTGGCAGAAACCATGATGATGGGAATATTCTGTGTCTGACGAACCTGGCGGCATACTTCGAAGCCGTCCATCTCGGGAAGCATCAGGTCGAGCACTATCAGATCAAAGCTCTCACTCTGGGCTTTCTGTAATCCTGAAAGACCGGTGTTGCATACTGCAACTTCGAAATCGCTGAGTTCAAGATAATCCTTCTCAAGATCTGCGATATCGGTCTCATCTTCAATAATTAATATCTTACTCATTTGTAGTTCCTCCCCAGACTGTATTCACTGTTAAGTGTACAGCCACTTAATATCTTTCCGTATGCTTACGGAATGAGATATGCATACATGTACTGATTCCTTCTTTACTTGAAGCCCAAATGTATCCGCCATGGTCTTCAACAATCTTTTTAACGATTGAGAGTCCTATGCCGCTTCCACCCTGAGCTGAGTTGCGGGAAGCATCAGTTCTGTAAAATCTTTCGAATACTTTGTTGAGATCCTTAGCCGGAATTCCGCGTCCGTTGTCGGCAATCTCTATTAATATCTGATCGTTATCATCGAGAATCTCTATTGCAATCTTGCCCTGAGGTTTGTCGATGTATTTGATTGAATTACTGATTATATTATTGATAACTTTTTTGAGCTGCTCGGGATCGGCAATAATCTGCGTATAAGGAGCAACAGTGTTTATATAGGTAAATGCTATATTTTTCTGCTCCAGCTCCAGACCGATTTCCTCTACACAGTCAGCAAAATAATCGGATACGTTGATGCGCATGAATTTATAAGGAATACGGTCATTTTGCACTTTTGAGTAGGTGGTCAGCTCGTTAATAAGCTTGTCCATGTCAGAGGCTTTATTGTAGATAGTGCGCACATACTTCTCGGTTTTCTCGGGAGTAGCGGCAACACCGTCGAGGATACCTTCGGCATAGCCCTTGATTGCGGTGATGGGAGTCTTGAGATCGTGTGAAATATTGGTAATGAGCTCGCGGTTTTTATCTTCCTGACGATTCTTTTCTTCTGCAGTCTCCTTCAGACGCATTCTCATGTCTTCGTAGTTACGATATAATTCACCGAACTCACCGGTCTGATTGGTCTCAAGTACGTAGGTAAAATCACCTTCACGTATTTTCTGCATTGCCTCGTTCAGCTGGCTGACGGGCTTGTAGATTGACGCATGTACCCAGCGTGTAATTAAAAGGCTGGTGAGCAAAAGAATCAGTACCATTGCGATGAGCAGGTCAATCAACAAATCGGACGTCATCTGGTCGAATTCAAAGCTCAACTGCGGAGTGATACCACCGAGGAAACGGGCGATACCAAAAAAAGCTCCCAACAGCAAAACCATAGGTATTACGATATATGCAATACAGGTTAAGAGTATTTTTGTTTTTAATTTCATAAATTAAAGTATATCACATAAGAAGTGAAATATTGTGCGTGTAACTATTAAAAAACTGTAAAATTTGTCATGAAAACGGATGCGTGTCTGTGAAAAATGCTTACTTGTCGGCGGCATGCTTTCTTCTGTAAAGAATTATAGCGGTGACCGTGACAGCGCATACTGCCAACACTGCGGTGATAGTGATATAGAATGCGGTAGAGCCGATAAATGTATCTTTTTTATCGGCTGTCTCCGAAGTGTTGGATTCGGTTGAATTTGCATCATTTTCAGCAACTGCGGTCTCTTCTGCAACAGTACCGGCGGCCTGCAGCTCCTTTTCATGTAAGCCTTCCACTATTGAGTAATAGCAGATTGTCATATGGGGATAGAAACTTTCCACCATATGTGAGGTGAGGGCATTCATATATTTGGTCAATGCTTCGGAATAGTCGCTGTCCTTGGGAAATACATTGGTCAGATGACCGATTGTGGTAAACATCGACATGAAATCTGCCTGATCGGACATGATTCTCGACAGTCCGGTCATGAAGGCTCCTGTGCTGAGAGTTTCGATAAAGTAGTATTTGCCGTCCGCGTTTGGAGCGGTACGGTTTTCAATGGTGATGAAATTGCCAAGATCAAGGGCTTCAATAGCGGTCGCTGTTGTCTGAAATGCAGCATCTTTTTCGGCAGCAGTATCATAGATACATTCATAATCACGGTCAGTATAGAGTTCATCACGAGAAGATGAGATTCCGCTGAAGGCATCGGTCAGGAATGAAGGATCCTGTCCTACATATTCCATGGCAAGATTGTCGTTGGCAATTTTTTTGACCAATTCGTCGTTGGCGATGTCGACAGCAATATCTGTTCCGTAGCGCGCAAATCCCCATTCCGCGAGAGGAAGTGTAGGGATAAAGTCATTGCTGTTTATTATATTGAAGACAGACTTGGCTTCATATTTTTCAGGCGCAGTAGTAGTGTTGGGAGATGCGAAGGTATAGGCGCAGCTGTTGTAGCCTGCCGCGTCAAACTTGGCACCGATTATATTGGCAATGCCTGCACCGCGTGAATGGCCTGTAATCATATAATCGTTTATAGAATCTGAGGCGTGGTACTGCGCTACGTAATCTTCAATAAGCTCAATCGTTCTGTTCGCTACAACGTCGAAGCCTTTGTGATTGTCATAGTCGGTCCACTCGGGATGCTCACCGGTTTTTAATGTATATTCATCAGAAGAGTTGCCTACATCATAATTGCTGGCCCACTCAGCAGCGCCGGTGGTACCGCGGATAACGACTATGCAGACATCGTGTTTTTCACCGTCAACCGTTACGGGTTTGTGACCTATTACGATGGTTGTAGCATCATTTTCATCAGCGGCATTTTCATTTTCTATATAGAAAAGCTGAGTGTCGATAAATCCGAAAGCATCCAATACTGCAGTCTTTTCCCATATATAATAGGGACTGTCAATCATACAGCTGATTCCCTCGTAGACGGTGCTTGAGAGGATGACGGCAAATTTAGCTACACCGTAGTTGTACTCATCTTTATTGTCTACGGTCAGCCAACGGTCATTATAGGTAAGACTGGTGTAAAACTCACTGCTGTAATAGCCGTCCTGACCGGAGGTGCCCATCAATGTCTTCATAAGGATACTCTTGGTAACCTGATATTCATCTTCAGTCTCTGCCGATACAGAGCGTGCCGGGCCGGGGTAGCAGGTGATGAGTATAACAGCGAGCAAGACAAATGCTGCAGCCTTGGATAATATTCTTTTTAATCTTCTTGAATTTATTCTCATATTTTTTCTCAACTTAAGAAATATTTTAATAATTACGGATATAACTGTTTATGTCCGTTACGTATAACAGTTGCATATAACAGTCAATATATAACAGTGTATAACAGCTGTATATACACTTATAAGCACTGTTATACCATGAAATATAGCATACTTTACAGAAATTATAAACGCGAAAAAGCCAGTAAAATCAAGGGTTTCAGAGATATTCGCAATAAAATATGAAAAAAGAATAACAAAATGTGTTGACAGCCAATCTGTTATAGGTGTATATATAACACATAAACAGTTATAACCCAATCACGGTTGTATGTAAATCACATAAGGAGAAAGGTATGAAGATATCGCAGACGTCGGGAGTCCCGATATATCAGCAGATAGCGGATTCGTTCAGAAGCGACATCCTATCCGGGAAGTATAAAGACGGAGAATTCCTTCCATCGATACGCGAGCTGGCCAAGGATTTGAAGATAAGCGTAATAACGACGATGAAAGCATATGAACAGCTTCAGTCGGAAGGCTTAATCATCGCGATGCAGGGTAAAGGCTATTACGTCAACTCGAGTAACAGTGAAATGCTGAAAGAGCAGCACTTGCGAGATGTAGAAAAAGCACTGAATGATGCCATACGGTTTGCGGATATGGCAGGCATGCACGATGATGAACTGGTTGAGATGCTCAACACATTGATTAATACAAAAGATATGTAAAAACACATTGGCTCGGTAAACGGGCAGACATGCAACAGATTCATATGAGGGGTTTGTTGGGAGTGAGGAGATAGAAATGAAGAGTGTAATTGTAGGAAAGAATATCACAAAGAAATATAAGGATTTCAAATTGGATGTACCCGAGATTGAGATTCCCGAGGGATTCGCAACCGCACTGATCGGTGAGAACGGCGCAGGTAAGACAACTCTTCTTAATGCGCTTGCGGGAATCAGACTTGATTATAAAGGAGAATTTACTTTCTTCGAGCAGTTTAATGACAAGGACAGAGAGAACAGTCCTGAGGTAAGAGAGAGAATCGGATATACCGGAACGGAAAATTACTTCCTTCCTCATTGGACAGTAGATCAGATCAGAGAGATTCAGAAGCTTATTTTTTCAAAATATGATGACAAAGAGTTTTTGAGAAGATATGACGAGCTTGCAATTTCGGCCAGCGGCAGATATGCGGGAAACAAGAAATTCAGTTCATTCTCAGACGGAACCAAGACCAAGCTGATGCTTGCAAGCATACTCGCAAGAGACACAGATCTGCTTATCATGGACGAGCCTGCATCACCTCTTGATCCTCTTATGAGAGACAAGCTCTGCGAGCTCATCAGTGATTACATCAGTTCAAAAGAGGGACGTACAGTATTTTTCTCAACACACAATATTTCCGATATGGAAAACGTAACCGACTATGCAATCATCATGGAGCATGGCGAGATTGTGGAAAGAGGATTTGTAGAGGACCTCAAGGAGAAATATCTGCTTGTTAAGGGTGAGCCTGAGGATGCTGATGCAGCCAAGAAGATCCTCTATACCTTCAGTAATTCAAAGTATGGTTTTGAAGGCATCTGCCTTGCTGAAGACCTCGATAAACTTGCAGGTATGGACATCACCACAGAGACTGCTTCTCTTTTCCAGATAAGCGTAGCTATCATGAAGAAGAACAGCAGAATCAAGTAAGCAGAAAGGATTACATCCGGTGAGGATGGGGGAAATATATGATTAAATTATCAAGTGCTTACAGGGTGCTTATACCAAAAGTGTACAGAACAACTATTAATGTAATATGTGTTTTGCAGATGTTGTTTCACATTGCTTTAGTGCTGGCTATGACCGAGGAAGAGTTTGTGAAGGCATTGAGCGGTGAAGATGTGCTGCATATAATAAATAAGCCGTTGGTAACGGCAGAATTGATAGCAGAAGCAGTGATGTTGATTGTTCTTTTCTTTATGGATTATTTCGTATTTGTAGGAATATCAGCCAGACATAGCGGATCGATGTCGGCAGTCAGATCATCACTTTATGGAACAGAACTGATTGAAAAAGGATTAACAGGTGATTTTATAGCAAATTCAATCAGATGTTTTTTGGTAGGACCTGTAATCAGTGTGGTTAGTGCCATTATTTTACAGGGAAAAGAAAGTATTTTTACTATATTCATATCATTTATGGTATGGGGATTAACAATGATTGCGTTAGGAATAGGAAATATTCTAGCGAGAAGATTTTCAAAGACGGTGATTAGTATGCTTTTGTTTACTTATGCAGTGGGTGCGATATTCGGAGTTTTTGCGGCAGCAGTTATGGTAGGTTCGATTGGTGTTAATATGGGAATATTACCGCCGTGGTTTGCTGTGATCGGAGCAATAATTGCAATAGTTGTAGCCTGTGTGGTTTTTATATGCGGAAAGAAAGATGCGATTAAGGGCTACAGAAGCGGATTTGAAGATATGGTGGGAGGAAAATAATAATGATTAAGGATATTAAGCTTGGATTTAAAATGGTAAAATACGGAATTCAGTCTAAACAGATGATTATTAGCGGAGTAGTATTCTTTGGCCTGGGATTAATTTTTCTGATTACAGGTAATATTATGCAGCCGCTGATTGGTATGATGTATCTGATGATGTGCTTTAGCTTTTTTACTCAGGCTACTACATCATTGACGCTTTCTTCGTGCATTGCTTCTTCGGCCGTCAAGAAGAGATTGGCACTGAAAGTTCCGGTAGTAATAAACGGACTCGGTTCGCTCGTAGGATATCTTGCAGGATTCATAGTTTTAGTGTTAAAGTATTATGTAATTTCGCCTAACAGCGGAGTACCGACTTCAGAGATTAGCACCGTACTTATTGTAGCCGGTATACTGTCACTTGTTGTTCAGATTTATATGATGATTGCATATAAAGTTTTCTTCATTATATCGCTGATGGTATTTTTCGTGTGCTTTTTCCCGTTGTATGGGTTAATGAATTATTTTACTGCTAAGGTAGGCGAATTAAATGTTTCACTCGGAGCAGCAGCCGGAATAGGTATTGTAGTTGTATTAATCGGAACCGTCTTGACTTATTTTGTGGGTAAGGCTTTATACAGAAGACCTATAGACAGCTGGTATTACAAGAGATCAATTGCAAATGCGACTAAGTAATCTGCAATCGAATAAAATGAGATATGGGGGGGCTTGAAAGCCCAATATCTGAATGAAAGGAATTTAGAAAAATGGGAAGATGGATTAAGAAACACAAGGGATTATTTATATTTTTATGTATATTCCTTACATTGGCATTGTTGATTGGAGGCGTAATTGCCTGCACCGTCAATATGTCAAAGGCGATGCTTGAGACAATGCTGACAAATGAGACCGCTGTGGTCGAGAGAAGAGATCTTGTGGAAGCTATTTCCGCAAGCGGTACTATCGTAAGCAGCGACTCTGTAATGGTAACCGCACGTGTAAACGGTGTGGATGTTGCACAGGTTAATGTAGAAGTAGGCGATTGGGTAGAGGCAGGAACACTTATCTGCGTACTTGATTCTTCTAAGCTTGAGGAAACTCTTGCAATTGCTGAGGCAAATCTTGCAGCTACAGAGCAGCAGTTGAATATGACTGTGGCAGCAGCTCAGAGACAGTACAATGATGCTGTTGATGCTCAGAATCAGGCCAACCAGAGTGTACAGACAAGTGTTGCAGAAGCTGAAAGAGCATTGAGCAATGCGCAGACTTATTTCAATTCTGCCAGCGCGAGCTACAACAGTACTTGCAATGAACTGAATCCCAGCATCAACGCTCTTGGTGATGTAGTTAAGTATGACGGTGAAATCGAGACTATTATTAATGAAATAAAGGCTCTTGATGAAAAAATTGCCGCTGCAAACAATGAGCTTGCAACCCTTGCTCCTGTTGCAATGGGTGAAGAAGGCTATGATGCATATATCAACAAGCAGACAGAACTTACTACCGCTATAGCCGGTTATGAGGCTGATAAGTTGAACAAGAATACTTCATTGGCAGAAAAGATTACAGCCAGAGACGAGGCTATTGCTAAGGTAGATTTTGCACTCAGCATGGGCACTGATCTTACATCTAAGAGTGCAGCTGCAAACCTTAAGGATTCACTTGAAGTAAGAAAGTCTTCAGCATATGCAAGTTATGTATCAGCTCAGAACAGCTTGAATTCAGCGCAGGACGCATACAACAGAGCAGTAGAGGCGGCTAACAAGCCTTCAAGCTCAAGCACAGTAGCGGCAGCTCGTGACAATCTTGCCAACGCTCAGACCAATGCTGAGACAGGTACTATGTCAGCCGAGCAGCAGATCGAGAGCTATCAGGAACAGATTAACAACTGCGCGGTATATGCACCTATTAGTGGTATTGTTACTTCTGTAAATGTAAATGAAGGCGATATGTATGCCGGAACTCCTATTGTTACTATTGAAAATACTTCAGCATATGATGTAGAGACCTACATCAGCGAGTATGATATCAGCAAGATTAAGGTTGGTCAGGAAGTAGTTATCAAGACTAACGGTACCGGTGATGCTGAACTTGAAGGAATTGTTAAATCGGTTGCACCCAGAGCAGCAGTTGGTCTTGCCGCTGTAGCATACAAGGTTGTTGTACAGGTTAATACACAGTGCGAGGACCTTCGTCTCGACATGACTGCAAGACTCAGTATTATTCTTACTAAGGCTGAGAACGTAGTTACCGTACCTTACGAGTCTGTACAGTTTGATGATGACGGTAATACTTATGTAGAGGTTGCAAAGGGTAAAGACCCTGCTACTGGAATTGATCTCAAGGAAAAGGTATATGTTACCACCGGTGTTGAGAGTGCTTACTACATCGAAATCACATCAGGCGCATTGGCAGAGGGAGTAGAAGTAGTTGTTCCCAGAAGCGAATACGGCGGATTTGATATCTATGCGCTCCTTGAAGAGGAAGGTGCACTCGGCGGTTATTAATTGATAAACGCGGGTACTTTTTAGACAAGGAGAGATTACAGTGGAAGAAAGAAAAAAGATCATAGATCTTCAAGATATAATTAAGAAGTTTTATATCGGTACTCCAAATGAGCTTACTGTTCTTCACGGAATTGATCTCGAAGTGTATGAGGGAGAATTTGTGGCAGTAGTAGGTGCATCAGGTTCGGGTAAATCGACCCTGATGAACATTATCGGTTCATTGGACAGACCGACCTCCGGAAAGTATGAGCTGGATGGAGTTGATATGATTAAGGCCAAGGATTCGGAGCTTTCCGGTATCCGCAATCAGAAGATTGGATTTGTATTCCAGACATACAATCTGATTGCCAAGACCAATGCTTTGAAAAATGTTGAAATGCCTATGCTTTATGCAGGCGTTCACGGAAAAAAGAGAACAGAGCGAGCTAAGGAACTGCTTACTCTCGTAGGAATGGAAGATAGAATGAAGCATCTTCCCGAAGAGCTTTCGGGTGGACAGAAGCAGCGTGTTGCCATCGCAAGAGCAATGGCCAACAATCCGGCAATTATCCTTGCAGACGAACCGACAGGTGCACTTGATTCATCTACAGGACGTTTGGTTATGGATATTTTCCATAAGCTGCACAGGGAGCAGGGTAAGACTATTGTGTTGATTACTCACTCACCTGAACTCGCTGAAGAGACAGACAGGGTTATCACCTTAAGGGATGGTCTTGTTACCAGTATCAGACGCGGAAAAGGAGGTGCTTACTAATGAATCTCTTTTTTGAAAATGTCAGACTGGCTTTATTTTCACTCAAGGCTAACAAGATGCGTGCGCTTCTGACTATGCTCGGAATTATCATCGGTATCTCATCGGTTATCGCGATTATGACCGTAGGTAACTCACTTTCAAGCTACATGACCGGTGAGCTTTCATCACTCGGTACCAATAACGTGTACGTGTCTATAGCAATAAGAGAAAATGAAGAAGAGACAACGGAGGAAGGCTATAGTTTTGTAGAAGAAAATAATCAGGCCCATATCACTGCAGATGATCTGATGACTCGTGAGATGATTGAGAACTATGCCGATACCTATGCAGACAATATTACCGCAATAGGTATACAGAAGAATGTAGGCTCGGGACAGATTTTTGAAGGCACCAAGAGTATTGGTGTTGATGTAAAAGGTGTTACACTCGGCTATATGCTTACTGATAATAAGGATCTTAAGGCCGGAAGATTTTTTACCGGCAGAGAGACTGAAGGTGCTAAAAGAGTATGTATAGTATCCAACAAGGTAGTTGATAAGATGTTTGGCGGAGATGACGAAGCAGCTCTCGGAAGCATTGTGCAGACTCAGATTGAAACTTCGTTTTATGATTTTACTATCGTTGGTATATATAATTTCGAGGCAGGAGCAGGCGCACTTGCATCGTACATGTCTATGGGTAACACTACAGATATGTATATTCCCTTTTCAACTGCTTGTGAAATGAATCATAGCGATTATGTTGCATATTTTACCGTACTTGCAAAACCGGATGTTGATCCCGATGCGTTTGCGGATCTGACCAAGCAGTTTTTCGTTCCTTATTATAGAAATAATAGGAACGTATATATTGATTCTTACAGTATGGCTTCATATGTAGAGATGATGTCATCAATGATGGGTACACTTACGACAGCTATCTCTGTTATCGCTGGAATCGCGCTTTTGGTAGGTGGTATCGGTGTTATGAACATCATGCTTGTATCTATTACAGAGCGTACCAGAGAAATCGGTACCAGAAAGGCACTCGGTGCTCCCAACAGTTCTATCAGACTTCAGTTTATAGTAGAAGCTGTGGTAATATGTATGATTGGAGGCATCATAGGAATCCTCATCGGAGTAGGCGGTGGATCACTGGCAGCCGGACTTTTGCTTAAATCACCTGCAAATCCTTCGATTGCAAGTATTTTCGGATCATTGCTGTTCTCAATGGCAATCGGAGTATTCTTTGGATACTATCCTGCCAACAAAGCAGCCAAGATGGATCCTATCGAGGCTCTCAGATACGAATAATATGGTGATAGGCAATTTCTGGACCGTTTGATTACATATGCAGAGGATGGAATAAGGAGGAACATTATGACATACGAAAAGATTGTTGATAAGATTACCAAGGCTTATGCGAAGGCAGAGACTACCGGAATCGACGGACACAAGGCTATTCAGATAAATGTCCGCGGTGAGGGCGAAGGTGCTCTTTATATTGAAGCAGTAAAAGGACACTTCAATGTACAGCCTTATGAGTACTATGACAACGATGCGGTTGTAACAGTTTCTTCTAAGGTTCTCATCGATATTCTTGATGGAGACATCGAGCCGGAAGCTGCTTATGCTGAGCAAAAATTACATGTAATGGGTGATGCACATACTGCAAATAAGATTCTTTCACTTCGTAAGGTTAACATTGCAAAGAAGACCGTAAAGAAGGCTGCCAAGAAGGTTGTAGAGGTAGCAATGCCTGTAGTTGAGGCAGCAAAGCCTGTAGCACAGAAGGCAGTTGAAGAAACCAAGAAGGCAGCTGAAGCAGCTAAGCCTGTGGCAGAGAAGGCTGTTAAGGAAACTAAGAAGGTAGCACAGAAAGCTGTTGAGGCAGCGAAGCCCGTAGCACAGAAAGCAGTTGAAGAGACCAAGAAGGCAGCAGAAGCAGCGAAGCCTGTAGCTAAGAATGCTGTAAAAGAAACCAAGAAAGCTGTGAAGGAAACCAAGAAGACTGTTAAGAAGGCAGCAGCTTCTGCAAGTAAGGCAATTAAGGCAGCAGCGCAGTCTGTAAAGGAAGATCAGGAAGCCGACAAGGCAGAGAAGGCGGCCGAGAAAGCAAAAAAAGCTGCAAAGAAAGCTAAGAAGGCAGCCGAACAGGCAGAAAAAGCTGCTTTTGAAGCAGAGGTAGCAAAGGCAGAGAAGGCTGTAAAAGAAGCCGCAAAGAAAGAGGAAGGACAGGAATAATTCAATGGAAAAGATTGCAAGCTTTACTATCGATCATATCAAGCTTCAGCCCGGCGTATATGTATCTCGTAAGGATCATGTAGGCGCTGAGGTTATCACTACTTTTGATTTGAGAATGACAAGCCCCAATGAAGAGCCTGTTATGAATACAGCAGAGATTCATACTATCGAACATTTGGCAGCTACTTTTTTGAGAAATCATAAGGACTATAAGGATAAGACAGTATATTTTGGACCTATGGGCTGCAGAACAGGTTTTTATTTGCTTCTCGCAGGAGATTATGAATCAAAAGATATCGTGCCTTTGATGGTAGAGATGTATGAGTTTATCAGAGATTTTAAGGATGAAGTTCCCGGAGCATCTCCCAAGGATTGCGGTAACTATCTCGATATGAATCTGGGCATGGCAAATTATCTTGCCGACAAGTATCTCAAGAATGTTCTCTATAATATTAAAGAGGACAGACTTGTATATCCCGAATAATTTACAGTGTTTTACACTGCCATTGACTGTAACCGGTTGATGGCAGTTTTAGTGTTTTATAAGAGAGGAATAAATAATGAGCAAAATCGGTATTATCGGCGCAATGGAGCTTGAGGTAGAAACCTTAAAATCAAAAATGCAGGTTACAAGAAAGCTTGTTAAGGCGAACATGGAGTTTAACGAGGGAACCCTTAACGGAGCTGAAGTGGTTATCGTAAGAAGTGGAATCGGCAAGGTAAATGCTGCATTATGCGTGCAGGTTCTTGCAGATATTTTTGAGGTTACTCATATTATAAATACAGGTGTAGCGGGATCACTTAATTCCAAACTTGATATCGGAGACATTCTTATTTCCAAGATTGCTCTTCATCATGATATGGATGCAACCAATTTCGGTTATCCTCTCGGAGAGGTACCTCAGATGGGCATCAAGGAATTTCCCGCAGATGAGAAGATGATAGAACTTGCCGAGGCTACATGTGCCGAAGTCCTTCCCGAACTTCATACACTTGTGGGCAGAGTAGTAAGCGGTGACCAGTTCATTGCAGACAAGGATGTTAAGAACAAGCTGATTACCAATTTTAGCGGTGATTGCTGTGAGATGGAGGGTGCTTCAATTGCACACGGTTCATATCTTAACAAGATTCCTTTTGTAATCCTTCGCGCTATCTCAGACAAGGCAGATGATTCCGCTCAGATGGATTATCCTACCTTTGAAAGACATGCCGCAGAGCACTGTGCGAAGCTTGTAGAGGCATTGGTGGCAAAGCTTTAGTATGAAGTAACGGAGAATGGATATGTCAGATTTTCTTCCGATAGAATTTGAAAACAGAATGAAGGAGCTTCTCGGTGATGAGTTCGAGGAGTTCCTTGCAGCATATGACGGAGTGCGTTACAGAGGCCTTCGAATCAACAGATTGAAGGTAAATGCCGATGGTAATAACGCAACTCCCGATGAACTGTGCCTGTCTGCAGGCTATGAGCAGATTGATTGGGAACCGATGGGCTATTACTACAATGATGAAGATCAGCCCGGTAAGCATCCGTTACATGAGGCGGGAGTTTATTACATCCAGGAGCCCAGCGCTATGGCACCTGTACCGATGCTTGGCGTGGTACCCGGAGACAGAGTGCTTGATTTGTGTGCTGCACCCGGAGGAAAGTCTACACAGCTGGCGAGTGCACTGAACGGCAGTGGACTGTTGGTTACAAATGAAATCAATCCTTCAAGAGCAAGAATACTTTCGGAGAATATTGAGCGCATGGGTGTAAAAAATGCGGTGGTTACCAATGAAGCACCCGCTAAGCTTGTACCCAGATTTGAAGGATTTTTCAATAAAATATTGGTTGACGCACCGTGCTCCGGTGAAGGAATGTTTAGAAAAAATGATGCTGCACTGACTGAGTGGAGTGTTGCAAATGTAAAAAATTGCGCGGAGAGACAGGCAGAAATACTGGACTGTGCCGCAGATATGCTGATGGGCGGAGGTACTATCGTATACAGTACATGTACTTTTGCACCGGAGGAGGATGAACAGAGCGTAGAGAATTTTATTGCGCGTCATCCGGAATTCACTATAGAAAAAACGCTCAGACTGTGGCCGCATAAGGTGAAGGGTGAAGGTCATTTTGCCGCTGTTCTCCGCAAGGAGATACGAGAGGGCGAGGAAGAAGTGGTGTCTATCCCTGAGATGTCCATGTCTAAGAGCGATATGAAAAAAATCAGAGAGTATCTGAGTGATATAATTGCTGAAAAGTGCTTTGAAGTCGGTGGCAAGCTTTCGAGCGGAAGATTGGAAAGCTATGGCGACAGTATATATCTGGTGCCTGCAGGTATGACTTCTATCAGCGGTCTGAAAGTGTTAAGACCCGGATTGTGCATTGGCACCCTGACTAAGGGCAGATTCGAGCCGGCACATTCACTGGCATTGGCACTGAGTCCCTCTGAGGTGCTCAGAAGTGTGAGCCTTACTGTGGATGAGGCGGCTGAGTACATAAAGGGTCTGACCAGAAATGCAGACGGCGAAAAGGGCTGGACATTAGTGTGCGTAAACAGTTACTCGCTTGCATGGGGTAAGACCGCAGGCGGAATACTCAAGAACCATTATCCCAAGGGACTTAGAAAAGGATAATAGTAGCTAAGATACATCCCAATTGATTAGATTCAATCTAATTGCTTAGATACATTTCAATTGTTTAGATACATCCTAGTTGCTTAGATTCATCCGGAGATATAGATTGAGAACAGAGATTATATTCGAGGACAAAGATATATTAGTGGTCTACAAGCCTGCAGGCATCGCCACACAGACATCTAAGGTGGGTGAGCGCGATGTGGTGAGCGAGCTTAAAAATCACCTCAAGGGAGGATACGTCGGTGTGATTCACCGCTTGGATCAACCTGTTGAAGGATTGCTTGTATTTGCCAAAAATCAGGCAACTGCAGCTGCTCTGTCGCGACAGGTCCGGGCCAAAGCATCGGACGGAGATGAAGCCGGATTTTGCAAGGATTACCTGGCCGTCGTATTGGGAAAACCGGAGGAAGCTTGTGGCAGACTTGAAAATATGATGGTAAAGACAGCAGACAGAACAGCCGAAATATTGGATGGAGCCGAAGGAAAGAAGGCGGTATTGAATTATGAGACGCTGGAAACCATCAGCAAGGAAGACTATACCCTGAGCTTGCTTAGGATAAGGCTGGAGACCGGAAGGTTTCATCAGATAAGAGCTCAGCTTGCACATATCAGCTGCCCGATTATCGGCGACAAAAAGTATGGAAGCGAAGCGAGCATCAAATGTGCGGAAGCACTCAGAATAAGAAATGTATCGCTGTGTGCTGACAGATTGGTATTGACATCATGGGACGGCAAAAAGGCAGTCGGTAAATCGAACACCGACAAATCGAATGCTGTAAAATCAAACGCCGTCAAAGATTTGAATGATAGCTGTGAATATACTCACAAGCCTATGGGAAGTTTGTTTGCTGAATTTGCAGCGTGTAAATAAAGAGGATAAGTATTGAACGTATTAAGAGCGATTAAGGTAGCCGAACTTCGCAAGAAACTGGCGGTTATACCGGGCAAGTTAATATTGGCGCTTCTTATACTGGTGGGGATTTTCTTTTACCGCAACAGAACCATGGATTTGATGGTACTGTGGGAGTTGATAAAATCAGACTGGCTGTTCTATGTTGGAGCGCTTGTCTTTTTATATGGAGCCGTGTCGTATTTTACATTTTTTATGCAGATACTGAAGCAATGGTTCCTGGGACTGGTAGCTTCGGTGGGAACAATCGCAGCACTGTATTTTACGGTAGGTCAGCGAGACAATGATATATTCATGATAATCGTTTTTGTCATGGTGATAATCGGCCCGTTTTTTGATACTATCAATTTTTTCAGATATTTCAGGCTGAAAAATCAGGTTATTGAAGCTGAGGAAGAACTCAAGGAAAGCATCGGCAACAGCGGTGGACATGACAGTGCCTACGATGATGGTTTTGAAGAGGGATACCGCAGAGGTATCAATGCCGGTAAGAGAGATTCCGAAGGCGCCGGAGAACGCATTAAGGAAAAGCACAAAAAACGTATCAGGGAAGAATACAAAGAGGAATACGAAGAAGATTCCGAGGATTATATCGAAGAGGGCAGTAACAGCGAGGACTGGGATTCCGAAGATGCTGAGGATATTTACTCAGACGGATATGATTTTGATGAAGATGGCTTCCGGGAAGATGGCTTCGAGGGAGAATATAACAGCTCTGCCTGGGATACTGATGAAGAGCGTAACTATAGCGGTAATAACAACAAGCGTACCGTTAAGGGCGATAGCGGTAATATAGCCGGATACTTTGCCGACTGCAAGAATAAGCGCGAAATCAAGAGACGCTATCACGATTTGTGCAAGGTATATCATCCGGACAGCGGCAATGCATCTTCGGATATATTCTGCAAAATCAATGCGGAGTATCTGGTGCTTATGAGCCAATATGAGGAGTGAGAAAAAAGAGTCACGAGAGGACCTAAACAAGATGTTTGGGTCCTTTTTGATTTGGAAATAAATATTGCGCGACATTTTATTGACAAGCATTTATTATATATATCCCTTTTTACATTTGTGTGTCACATAATATAGAAAGATACATCATATGTTGTTGTCATGGGTAGAGGAGAATAATTACTGTAACCATTACGATATTTTGAGCACATGTAATGGGAGGAGAATAAAAAGACTTGTAGCCATTACGATATTTGGGGCACATGTAATGGGAGGAGAATAAAAAGACTTGTAACCATTACGATATTTTGGGCACATGTAATGGGAGGAGAACAAAAAGACATGTAGCCATTACGATATTTTGAGCATATGTAATGGGAGGAGAATAAAAAGACTTGTAACCATTACAATATTCTGAAAACATGTAATGGGTGGAGGGAAAAGTCCAAATACTCATGCCATTGCTTATAAGGAAGATATAAAAACTGCAGCTTGTAGAGATAAACTTCAGTTTGTTGAGATAATCTTTAGTTTATTCTGCAGGTTGGATTGCACGCAATTGATATTTAGAATATAAATACTCTTTTACAAAAGGAGTTATAAATTGAAACTGAATAAAATATTATCTTATGCGAATAAATCCGGTCGGATGGAGATGCTGATGCGAGGGAGCGAAGTGAGACGGGCTCACGTACTTGGCAGATTGGTCATACGG
>JAKSRV010000047.1 GCA_024403435.1 Lachnospiraceae bacterium | reverse complement strand
GAACTACAAACAGCTGTGTATCAGTTATGGAAGGTGGTAAGCCCACCGTTATCGCAAACGCAGAAGGCGCAAGAACAACACCTTCAATCGTTGCATTTACCAAGACCGGTGAGAGACTTGTCGGTGAGCCCGCAAAGCGTCAGGCTGTTACCAACGCAGACAAGACTATCTCATCAATCAAGAGAGATATGGGTACTGACAGAGGACGTACAATTGATGACAAGAAGTACAGCCCTCAGCAGATTTCAGCTATGATTCTTCAGAAGCTTAAGGCAGATGCAGAGAGCTATCTCGGTGAGAAGGTTACCGAGGCAGTTATCACTGTTCCCGCATACTTCAACGACGCTCAGCGTCAGGCAACCAAGGATGCAGGTAAGATTGCAGGTCTTGATGTAAAGCGTATCATCAACGAGCCTACCGCAGCAGCACTTGCTTACGGTCTTGACAATGAAAAAGAGCAGAAGATCATGGTATACGACCTTGGTGGTGGTACATTCGATGTATCTATCATTGAGATCGGTGATGGCGTAATCGAAGTTCTTTCAACCAACGGTGATACCCGTCTTGGTGGTGATGATTTCGATAACAAGATTATCAACTGGATGCTTGAAGAGTTCAAGAAGGCTGAAGGCGTAGACCTTTCAGGCGATAAGATGGCAATGCAGAGACTTAAGGAAGCTGCAGAGAAGGCAAAGAAGGAGCTTTCAGCTTCTACTACCACCAACATCAACCTTCCTTTCATTACTGCTACCGCAGAGGGACCCAAGCACTTTGATATGGATCTCAGCAGAGCAAAGTTTGATGACCTTACCAGAGACCTTGTAGAGAGAACTGCAATTCCTGTACAGAATGCTATGAAGGATGCAGGACTTACTAATGCAGATCTCGGACAGGTACTCCTTGTAGGTGGTTCTACCAGAATCCCTGCAGTACAGGATAAGGTTCGTCAGCTCACCGGTAAGGAGCCTTCAAAGACTCTTAACCCTGACGAGTGCGTAGCAATCGGTGCATCTATCCAGGGTGGTAAGCTTGCAGGTGATGCAGGTGCCGGCGACATCCTTCTTCTTGATGTTACCCCTCTTACTCTTTCAATCGAGACCATGGGTGGCGTAGCTACTCACCTTATTGAGAGAAACACCACTATTCCTACCAAGAAGAGCCAGGTATTCTCTACCGCAGCTGATAATCAGACCGCTGTAGATATCAATATTGTACAGGGTGAGAGACAGTTCGCAGCAGACAACAAGTCACTCGGACAGTTCAGACTTGACGGAATCGCACCCGCTCCCAGAGGAATCCCTCAGATTGAGGTTACCTTCGATATCGATGCAAACGGTATCGTAAATGTATCTGCAAAGGATCTCGGAACCGGTAAGGAGCAGCACATCACTATTACTGCAGGTTCTAACATGTCAGATTCTGATATCGATAAGGCTATCCGTGAGGCTCAGGAGTTTGAGGCTCAGGATAAGAAGAAGAAGGAAGCAGTTGAGACCGTTAACGAGGCTGAGAGCTTTGCTCTTCAGACCGAGAAGGCTCTCAAGGAAGTTGGAGACAAGATCTCTGATAGCGAGAGAAGCACCGTACAGGCTGACGTAGATGCAGTTAAGGCTCTTGTAGACAAGGTTAAGGCTGATCCCGCAAACGCTTCAGACAGCGAAATCGATGAGCTCAAGGCTGCTAAGGAAAAGCTTACCAACTCAGCACAGGGTGTATTCACCAAGATGTATGAGAACGTACAGGCTCAGCAGGGAGCTGCAGGTGCTGCAGGCGCAGGCGCTCAGGATTTCACCGAGACAGCAAGTGCTAAGGACAACGGTGATGATGTAATTGACGGAGATTTCCGCGAGGTATAATTTATACCAATCAGTTTTAGAAAAAGCGGGGGCAGTTGCACTGCCCCCATATTGTGTTAATAAATATTTGATATGGAGAGACAGATATGGCAGATCAGAAAAGGGACTATTATGAGGTCCTTGGTGTTGACAAAAGTGCAGATGACGCAACATTAAAAAAAGCATATCGTGAGCTCGCTAAAAAGTATCATCCCGATGCAAATCCCGGTGATAAAGAGGCAGAAGCAAAATTCAAGGAAGCATCAGAGGCATATGCGGTATTGTCAGATGCAGATAAGAGACGTCAGTACGATCAGTTTGGTCATGCTGCATTTGACGGCGGCGCAGGTGGCGGCGGATTCGATTACGGTTCAATGGATTTCTCAGATATATTCGGCAGCTTTGGCGATATATTCGGAAGTATCTTTGGCGGTGGCGGCGGATTCGGTGGCAGCTACGGCGGTGGTTACAACAACGGCCCTCAGAAGGGTGCAAATATCCGTGTCAGACAGGATCTTACTTTCGAAGAGGCTGTATTCGGATGCAGCAAGGAAATCGAGCTTACCGTTAAGGAGAGCTGTAAAACCTGTAAGGGTACCGGTGCTAAGGAAGGTACCACTCCCGAGACATGCTCTACCTGTGGTGGTAAGGGCCAGGTGGTTCGTACCAGAACCGGCTTCCTTAACAGCATGATGAGAAGCGTAGAGGTTTGTCCCGATTGTCAGGGTAGCGGAAAGATTATTCGTGAGAAGTGTGCAGATTGCCGCGGAACCGGATACATTGCTATGAAGAAAAAGTATGCAGTGGATATCCCTGCAGGTATTGATAACGGACAGGCAGTAAATATGCCCGGTCTCGGTGATCCCGGCAAGAACGGTGGTCCCAGAGGAGATGTGCGCGTAGAAGTAAGAGTAAAGCCTCATGCATCATTCCAGAGAGACGGTTTTGATATTTATTCAAATGTTCCGATTTCATTTGCGGTTGCTGCGCTTGGCGGAGATATCTTTATCGATACCGTAGACGGAAGAGTAGTATACAATGTTCCCGCAGGTACTCAGACTGACAAGCGTGTCAGATTGAAGGGTAAAGGTGTTCCCTCTTGGAGACAGAAGGGTGTTAGAGGCGATCATTACGTAACACTTATCGTTGAGACTCCCAGCAAGCTGTCAAGAGAGGCAAGAGAAGCTCTCATCGCTTTTGATAAGGCATCAGGTGACAGCCTTAATGCAGTATCAAATGCAAGCGAAGACGGCGGCAATACCAAAAAGAAGAAAAAGTTTGGCAGATAAACTAAAACAGCTTAGGGCGCGTATGCGCCCTAATGCAGCATGTGGAGATAAAAATGTCACAGCAGAATGAAAACGCAGAGATTCAGAAATTGATATCAGGTATTTTGGACGATTATACAAGGGACAGTATCATTAATCCCGTTAAAATGTTTGAGCAGCCTGACAGAGATGTTGTTCTTGATGTTTTGGATAAACTTATCAAGATTATTTTTCCTGCGTATTACAGAGAAAAAGGATACCGTTTCTATAATGTAAGCAGCAGACTTACCGTATTGCTTGAGGATGTTCATTATAATCTCAATAAGCAGATTCCCGTAGCACTTCGACAGAAGCCTGAGAATGAAGGAAAGTCCGATGCGGATATAGAGGCTGAGGCAAGGGATATTACAGACGCTTTCCTTAAAAAGATTCCTTATGTCAGAGAGTTGGTGGAGACGGATGTACAGGCTGCATTTGAGGGTGATCCCGCAGCATACAATTATAATGAGATTGTATTGTGCTATCCCGGACTCAGAGCTATAGTGACCAATCGCATTGCGCATGAGCTGTTCCTTCTCGGAGTACCGATTATTCCCAGAATGATGACGGAGTATGCGCACAGCAGAACCGGTATAGATATTCATCCCGGTGCTACTATCGGCAAGTATTTCTTTATCGACCACGGAACAGGTATTGTAGTAGGTGAGACCACTATTATCGGTGAGTATGTAAAGGTTTACCAGGGCGTTACCATAGGTGCGCTTTCTACCCGTGGCGGTCAGACTCTTAAGGGAGTCAAGAGACATCCTACCATCGAGGACAGAGTTACTATTTATGCAGGTGCTTCAATCCTTGGCGGAGAAACCGTCATCGGACATGACGCGGTTATCGGATCAAATGCATTTATTACTTCATCTGTAGAACCTAATGCAAAGATCAGTATGCAGAAATAGACTCACGGAAGAAGATTTGCATAAATGAAATGTATAATAAATCGAGTAGGTTGGTGCCTACTCGATTTTTAGAATATAATTATGATGGTTATGAAGTCCGATCAGAGGATATATAGATATGATTAAGCGTAAAGCGTATGCAAAGATAAATCTTGCTTTGGATGTTCTTGGTAAGTACCCCAATGGTTATCATGAGGTAAAAATGGTCATGCAGACCATAGACTTGTATGATGTATTGAGTTTTGAGTCTTTTGATTGCAGTACTGAGATTCAGATTGAGGACAGAATCAGACTGGTGAGTGATAATAGCGGGGAGCTGTCTCTTGGCACCGATAATTTGATATACAAAGCCGCGGCAAAGTTGGTGGATTATTTCCCTGCAGGAAAAGGAGTCAAAATTTCCTTAGAGAAAAATATACCTGTAGCAGCGGGAATGGCCGGTGGAAGTACCGACGGAGCGGCTGCTCTACATGGTATAAATGAGCTGTTTGGATTAGGACTGTCCGATGAACAGTTGTGTGACATAGGTGTAAATCTAGGAGCAGATGTACCTTATTGCATAATGGGCGGAACTATGCTGGCCGAAGGCATAGGAGAGAAGCTCACAAAGCTTGCCGATACTCCCGAACTGACACTTGTGGTCGCAAAGCCGGAGATGGGTGTATCAACCAAGTATGTATACGAGCATTTGGATGCATACGACAATCCGCCTCATCCCGATGTAGACGGAATGATTCAGGCTATCGAGCAGGCAGACAAGACCGGTATTGCAGACAGACTCGGTAACATACTGGAAACAGTGACAGTACCTGCATGCCCCGAGGTTGCGCAGATAAAGGGTATTCTTGCCGAACAGGGAGCAGACGGTGTACTTATGAGTGGAAGCGGACCTACTGTATTTTCAGTTTTCTCTGATGTTGAGAAGGCGCAGAAGGCAGTGGATGCGCTCAAGAATGACAGTCCCGCAAAGTTTGTGTGTATGACTAAAACATGCAGCGGTAAGCAGTAGATGCATTGTCGGAACAAGTCCTGTAAAGATGTCGATTTCTACGAGGGGAGAGTAACATTGAAAAGCAATTCGCAGAGTGCAGATGAATTTATGCCACTCAGAGATATGGTATACAAATCGCTCAGAAAAGAGATTTTGACCGGCCGAATCAATCCGGGAGAGCATCTTTTGGAGCTGGAGATATCATCAAAGCTGGGAGTAAGCCGAACTCCGGTCAGAGAAGCACTTCGTATGCTTGAGTTGGAAGGATTGGTAATCATGCTACCCAGAAGGGGAGCACGAGTGTCGAAAATTACCGAGAAAAGCATGCAGGATGTTCTTGAGGTGCGTGAGAGTCTGGACGCTCTTTGTGTGGAACTGGCGTGTGAACGTATTACAGCACAGGAGAAGGAAGAACTTCGCAGAGCCTGCGAGGCATTTGAGAAAGCTGTTGCTACCAACGATTCCAGAAAAATTGCAGAGGCGGATGTGCGTTTCCATGATATTTTGATGAAGGCTGCAAAAAATGACAGACTTGTCGATATTGAAGAAAACTTGTCACAGTCAATGTATCGTTTCAGATATGAGTATATCAATGAAGGAAGCGGACATGACAATCTGGTAGCGGAGCATCGCAGAATATATGACAGTGTAATAAAGGGTGATCGTATAGAGGCTGCGGCTGCCGCCAGATTACATATTGAGAATCAGCGTGCTTCTATTTTATCCAGAATTACTGAGGACTAAAATTATCTTAAGAAGCAGAAATAAAAGCAAAATGAAGCAGATTGGTAAATACAGCTATGAATAAAGATGTCTCAATTCGCATCGCCGGTGTGCACGGCAGAGGTGCGGACAGAAATACCGTGGTATCAGAATGCAAGGGTATGTATTTTGAGAAGAATGACAAAAAATATATCAAATACAGTGAGACCGATAGTGAGAGTGGGGAAGTTCGTAATTCCTTGATCGTAATAGACGGTCATAACGTTACTGTAGAGCACAAAGGACATACTGATGCGAAGATGATATATGAGATAGGTAACACAACGCGTTCGATGTATGTGACACCTGCCGGAAGCATGTTGCTGGAGATATTTACGCGTGGTATCGATATAGAGGAGCGAGGCAATCGTCTCAGTCTATCTATAGATTATGAGATGGGCTTTGGTGATGGCGAGAAGGAACCCGCCAGAATTGTTATAGAAGCTAAGAATTAAAAAGAGCGGTGAATCGTCACCGCTCTTTGTTTTTGTATTCAATTTCAAAAAATACTTTAGCAAATTACTTAAGGGGCTTAGCTCCTGCCTTTTCCTGCATCTTCTCAACCCAACGAGCAAAGCCCTTTTTCTCCTTCTTGGGAGTGTCGCTTGTGATGGGCTTACCACGAAGACTCTTGAAATCTACAATGTAGAGACCGCTTACGCCGGCCTTGATTTCCTTCTTAACGGGAATATCTTCAAAAATCTTGTCTTCTGCGATAAGGGTTGCAATCTGAGGACCTACCTTAGCTTTAACAATGGGAAGCTTCTGCCAACGAAGATACTTGGGAGTCTGATCGATAACTGCCTGAGGAAGACCCGATTCCTTGATCTTAAGCTTTTTCTTGTCGATAACAAGCATTGTTACATACTGTTTGTGTGCCTGAAGCTCTGCCTGCTGTTCTGCCTGCTTTTTCTGGGCCTTCTTGCCGAGAAAATAGAGAACTACAAAAAGGGCAATTACAACTACAGTCATTACTATAAGGACAATCCATCCCGGAGCCAAAGCGGCTGAAAGAATTCCGTAAAACATTTTAAATACTCCTTTAGATATGCATTTACTGCATCTACAGCTAAATATTTTAGCATAGTAGCTATTAATTAATCAACAAATTTGTTGATAATCGCTTGTGTATTAATTATTGGAAGATAGCGAAAACTATGATAAAATTATAAAGATTATGCGTAAGTGTTTGCGCGTTTATGAAAGGATTATGAAAAATGAAGAGAATTAACAAAATCGTTACGGGACTTGTTGTTGCCGGAATGATGACATCTATGCTTGTAGGATGTACCGATGAGAACAACAATAAAGATACATCAGCCGATACCACTGCTACAAACGTATTGATGCTCGGTAATATTGAAGATTACATTGAGTTGGGTGACTACAAGAATATGGAAGTCACTCTGAACGGTACCTATACCGCTGATGATGCTACAGTTCAGGAGTATGTTGATTATTACTATACTATGGCTATGCAGTACTGTGATGACCCCGGCGAATTGATTACCGACAGAGCTCTTGAGGAAGGTGATATTTCATACATCGATTACACCGGTTATAAGGACGGTGAGGCATTCGAGGGTGGTAGCACAGACGGAAGCGGAGCATTCCTTGTACTTGGTTCACATTCTTACATCGAAGGATTTGAGGAGGGACTTATCGGAGTAATGCCCGGAGAGACTGTAGAACTCAATCTGACCTTCCCCGAAAATTACGGTAAAGAAGATCTTGCAGGTGCAGAGGTAGTATTTGTAGTAACCGTAAATGGTATTGCGCAGGAAGAGGCTATTATCAAGTCATGGGGCAATCTTTACGGTGTAGACGGTGCTACAACCAAGCAGGATATGGCAGATTATTACAAGAAGGCTATTGAGGATCAGAATGCTGCTTCATATGAAAGCGATCTTGAGGGAGCTATTGCAAGCAGACTTGTCGAGATTACCACCGTTAAGAAGGAATTCCCCGGTGCTCTTATTCTTACATATCAGAACAATGCATCAGATTTCCTTGAGACCTATGCAGGATATTATCAGACTGATGTAGAGACTTTTTCAAACTACTATTTCGGAATGAGTTCTGAGGATTATATTGTAAATGTAAGCTATGAGGAAATTCAGCTTTCAGCAGCTTTCCGCTACATCGCAGAAAAAGAAAATCTGATGCTTACCGATGAAGAGCTTCAGGCAAGAGCCGAGCAGTATGTCATCGATAACGGCTACGGCGAACCCGCACAGGTAATTGCCGAGTATGGTATTGAGGAGTTCAGACTTATTTTTATTCAGGAAGATGTTCTTGCATATCTCAAGAATTTGGTAAAGGTTAATACCGCAGCGTAAGCGTTATGTGGTAATATAACAGCAACTGTACCGGGAATACAGTTTATGTAATATTTTTATACTGGGAGAGTGCGAAACAGCTTTCGCACACACAAATTTTAATAGGAGGAAAATATGCAGTTTGTAAATGACAACGGAGCTCTTGTAGCTTACAGAAACGGCGAGATGTTACGCATCGAATGTTGGGGAAAAGATTCATTGCGTGTGCGTGCAACCAAGCTCGGCAAGTTCACCGGCAACAACTGGGCCTTAACAGAAGAGGTTCCTGAGGTAAAGGGTGAAATCAAGTTTTTCGAGAGAGAGCATTGGGTAGGAGATGGCAACATCGATACCAGAGAATATGCCTCTATCACAAACGGACGTATCAAGGCAGAGATTAACTTTGTCGGAATTATTTCATTTTTCAGAGATGACAAGCTCATTCTTCGTGAGTACTATCGTTCATATGACGGAACCATTTCAGGTGGCAGCCGCTGCCTCAAGGTTGTAAACCGTGAGTGGAAGGGCATCATCGGAGGAACCGATTATTCTTTGAACCTCAAGTTTGATGAGAATAAGGGCGAGAAGATTTTCGGTATGGGTCAGTATCAGCAGGAGTACCTTGATCTCAAGGGAACAGTGCTTGAGCTTGCTCAGAGAAATTCACAGATTTCAGTACCTTTCATGGTATCTTCATACGGCTATGGTATGCTGTGGAACAATCCCGCAGTAGGTAGTGTTGCTTTTGCTAAAAACTACACTGAGTGGATTGCACGCTCTACCAAGGAGATGGATTACTGGATTACCGCAGCAGACGGTCCCAAGCAGATTGTAGAGAACTACACCGCAGTATCGGGTCGTGCACCCAAGTTCCCTGAGGACCTCATGGGATTGTGGCAGTGCAAGCTTCGTTATCGTACTCAGGATGAGGTCCTTGAGGTTGCCAGAGCATATCAGAAGGAAGGCATTAAGATTGATCAGATTGTTATCGATTTCTTCCATTGGACAGTACAGGGAGATTGGAAGTTCGATACCAAGTATTGGCCCGATCCCAAGGCAATGGTCGATGAGCTTCATTCAATGGGCATCAAGGTTATCGTTTCGGTATGGCCTTCTGTAGACAGAAAGTCCGAGAATTTCTATCCTATGATGGACAAGGGACTTCTCATCCAGACCGAGCGCGGAGCAGCTCAGACCTATGATTATCAGGGCGACTGCGTAGAAATCGATCCTTTCAACCCCGAGACCAGAGAGTACGTTTGGAACGTATGCAAAAAGAACTACTATGATTTTGGAATCGATGCATTCTGGCTTGACAATTCAGAGCCCGATTACGGCGTATATGATTTTGAAAATTACAGATATATCGACGGACCTGCACTTCAGATAAGCAATATGTATCCTCAGATGTACAGCCGTGTATTCTATGACAAGATGAAGGACTTAAAGGACGGTGTCGTTGTAAACCTTCTTCGTTGCGCATGGGCAGGAAGCCAGAAGTACGGCAACGTGGTATGGTCAGGTGACGTACCTTCAACCTTCCAGGCATTCTATGAGCAGGTACAGTGCGGACTTAATATGGGTCTTGCAGGTATCCCTTGGTGGACTACCGATATCGGCGGATTTATGACCGACGATGTAAATGATCCCGACTTCAGACAGCTCCTTATCAGATGGTATCAGTTTGCTGTATATTCTGCAGTTCTTCGTATGCACGGTGACCGCGGACCTTACAATATTCCACCTCTTGATGACAGAGACTGGGGCGGCGGATATCTCCACACCGGTCAGCCCAATGAGCTTTGGAGCTACGGTGAAGACAACTACAAGATCATGAGAAAGTATTATGACATCCGTATAGAGATGCATGACTATATCAAGAGCCTTTATGAGGAAGCAAGCACCAACGGTGCTCCTCTTATCCGTACCATGTTCTTCGAGTTCCCTGATGATGCAAAGTGCTGGGAGCTTCAGGATCAGTACATGTTCGGTAGCGAGTATCTCTGCGCACCTATCTTCGAGCTTAATAAGTTCGAGCGTGAAGTATATCTTCCCGCAGGTAAGTGGACACTCACAAGCACAGGCGAGACCTTCGAAGGCGGACAGACCGTTAAGGTTGCGGCTCCCATCGAGTACATGCCTGTATTCAAGAAGAACTGATTGTATTTTTGAATTATAATTATTACAGTCAATTCAATTTTAATTCATAAGTTCATAGTGTTTATTCAAGACTGCTCGGCTGTATGGTCGGGCAGTCTTTTTGTGTACATGATGAGGAAAATACAACGAGAATGTTTGTTATTTAACTACCGGTTCAATGACAAAAGAGATGGCTGATGATATTGTATCTATACAAACAGTTGATACACATCGACCGGTGCACATGAGTTTAGCTGCATGCGGCGATGATAATGATTTTTTTGCGGAGGAAAATATTATGGCAAAGATGACTTCGGCATATGCTAACAAGATGATAAGAAAACTCAAGGAGGACAAGGAGTACTGGAGACGCAGAGAGCAGGAGAGTTATCTCTACGTAGCTTCTCTCGATGAGGAGCCTGTCATCCCCGAGTACGACTACTCAGAGGTGGCTGCGGAAATCGCAGCTATCGATGAAAAGATTGCAAAGCTTAAGCATGCAATCAACCTCTCAAATGCTACCAATGAGCTTGAGGTAGCAGGTGAGTCTTTCTCAATCGATACCATCCTTGTGAAGATGGCTCAGATGAACCGTCGCAAGGAGGTGCTCGACAATATGAGAAAGCAGCAGCCCAAGGTTCGTATCAGCTCCGGCTATTACAGCACCAAAAAGGCTGCACCCGAGTATCAGTACATCAATTACGATCTCGACCTTATCAAGGCCGAGTACGAAAAGGTTGATGCGCTGATTGCCGAGTACCAGATTGCGCTCGATAAGTACAATCAGACCTTTGAGTTTGATGTGAACTTATAAATCAATCGGCCACCTCGGTGGTCGGTCGATAAAGCTTGTTGCACCGCTCCCGGTGCACGGCTTTCCATGCAGGGATAACAATTCTTTTTGGATGAATTTATGTTATTAATAAAGGTTCAATGTAAGAGTTCGTGGTTATCTGTTATTCAGTAGGCAATAAATGTTTAAAGTTGCAGTATAAAAAGAGCTTATGATAAACTTGTTGCCCCTGCTAAAAACTAAATATCGAAAGATATTGGAGCATGTAAGTATGGTTATGCATGCTCTTTTTAGCGGCGCCGGCATGTCGTAAACGACATGCTTTGTTATGTAGTCGCAACTAACGATAAACCATAAGCAAAAAATGATAGGCTTTTTAAGAGTTCTCTGAATAAAATGTGACTATGGGGACACAATGTAACCGCTTGCATAGATAATAGATGCAAGCATAACAGCAACCAACTTTTAGGAGAGTGCAATTATGGGTTATTCATTATCAGACACAGAAGCAATCAAAGAACTCGCAAAGAGTTATAAGATCAGTGGAGAGACCAATTCCATCACCACACAGGCATATGGAGCAGATCCCTTCGCAATGGTATACGGAGATACAGTTTATATCTACATGACCGACGATCATTATGAGTATGACGCAGCAGGTGAGATTTCAGAGAACACCTACAGCAAGATCAACAAGATTCATGTAGTATCAACCAAGGATATGAAGAACTTTACCGATCATGGCTGCATCAATGTGGCAGGTGAGAACGGCATTGCAAAGTGGGCCAAGAATTCATGGGCTCCCGCAGCAGCTTGGAAGACCATCGACGGTAAGGACAAGTTCTTCCTTTATTTTGCAGACAACGGCGGCGGAATCGGTGTAATCGAAGCAGATTCGCCTGTAGGTCCTTTCAGAGATCCTCTCGGACACGGACTTATCAGAAGAGATATGGAGAATTGCGGTAACGTTCTCTGGCTTTTCGATCCTGCAGTATTTGTAGACGAAGACGGCACCGGATACATCTACTTCGGCGGCGGTGTTCCCGAGGGACAGGCAGCACATCCTCTTACCGGAAGATGCGCACAGCTCGGCGATGATATGATCAGCCTTGCTACCGTTCCCGTAGTAATCGATGCCCCTTATCTTTTTGAGGATTCAGGTATTCACAAGTGCGGTGACACCTATTACTATTCATACTGCTCTAACTTCAGCGTAGATGCTGAGGGTACCAAGCAGTACGGTATGACAAACGGACAGATTTGCTACATGACCAGCAAGAGCCCTCTCGGACCCTTCACTTATGCAGGTATGATTCTTGAGAATCCCGAGAAGATCTGTGGTCTCGGTGGAAATAACCATCACGCACTTTTCGAGTTCAAGGGCGATTGGTATATCGCATACCACTCTCGTATGCTTGAGAAGAATATCGGCGTAAAACACGGTTACAGAGCTACCAATATTGATAAGGTTAAGTATGCTGAGGATGGTTCTATCATCAATATCACTCAGACAACCGCAGGCCCTGATATGATCGGAACTGTAGATCCTTACACTGCCAACAGTGCAGTATGCGTATGCCAGATGGCAGGAACCGATGCTGTTCCCGCAGATGAAATCGGCTACGGCAACATGGTACTCGGTCAGATTGATACCGGTGATTACACAGAAATCATTGGTGTAGACTTTGGTGATAAGGGTGCAAACACTCTTTGCATCAAGGCTAATGTTCCCGCAGGTACCGTAGGTGCAGTTCGCCTTTGCCTTGATACCGTAGATAAGGATGGCGTGGCAGCAGTTGTTCTCTATCCTTCAGAGGAGAACGCAGAGGGAGTATACAAGGTTGCTCTTGATAAGACTATCACCGGCAAGCACAATGTATACTTTGTATTCTCAGGCAGCGGCTATACCGTAGACAGCTGGTGCTTTGCGTAAGAGCAAACGTGCACATAGAAATAAACAAATACATAGAAATATAGTATAATTGTTGAGAGTGGCATTGATTTGTCACTCTCAAATTTGTTTTATGGACAAGCGATAATGAATATATCAGTGACTCGCAGATGAACCATGATATTTGAAAAATAGTGACATTTGAAAGATTAGCGACTCGCGAAAGAGGATTGAATTTTGGCAAAAAAAACGGTTAAGCATATCGCGAATATGAGAGAGCTTGGGGGATTACCTGCAGCGGACGGCAGGGTGGTAGCTCACGGACGCCTGATACGCGGAGGACATCTCCACAAAATCAAGGAATGGGAAGCGGAGTACCTAAAGAATGAGATGGGTGTGACTCATATCATTGATCTGCGCAGTCCTTCGGAGCTGGAGGAAAAACCGGATGTGGTTCCGGGAGGAGTAAAATACAGTTATTTTCCCAGCCTTACCAATGAGCAGAATCCTTCGATAAATAAGCACAACCGTACATCGGAGCTTAAGCGAATCATGAAGACTGACGGAGGCGCGCTTGCATACCTCAGTAACATATACAGGCTGCTTATTTCTCAGGAGCTTTCGATAGAGTCGCACAAGAATGTTCTCAACGCGCTGCTCGAGAGTGAGGGCGGAGCGATATACTGGCATTGCACTCAGGGTAAGGATCGAACCGGTATTGCTGCAGCGGTTATCCTGATGGCTTTGGGTGTCAGCCGAGAGGATATAATGGCGGAATATCTGAATGAAAAGAAATCTTTGATTTTCAGAAACAATATTTTGACCACACTGGTGGCAATTGTATTGTTCAATCGTAAGGCGAAATTCAGTCTCAGTGTGCTGATGAATGCCAAGAGACAATGCCTTGAAGCAGCTTTTGATGAGATGGACAAAAAGTACGGAAGCAGCGATCGATATATACATGAAATTCTGGGATTCAGTGATGCGCAGATTGAGATGTTACGTGAGAGATATCTGGAATAGATATAGGTCAATATTGTTGATGGATTGGTAATTAGTGAATTGCGATTAAGAGCATCATATATTATTTATGAGGATGATAAATGGGCATCTGGGATACGGTTTTTAATAAAGGCTATGACCTGCTGATAAAAGAAGAAGAGAAAAAAGAGTGTGAGGCGCGTGAGCGTGCGGCTCATGAAAAAATGATGCAAAACGAGCTGTACAACAGCTATGCGGATGATTGCCTGAACGATTATGAGGCAGAACACCTAAAGACCATCCGCAAATATATTGCGGAGTGTACCGTGTTGCTCAAATCCAACGGAGATTTCCCTCTCGACGGACCGTGTAAAATAGCAGCCTACGGACATGGTGTGCGCAATACGGTTAAGGGTGGCACCGGTTCCGGTGAGGTCAATTCCAGATTCTTTGTAAATGTAGAACAGGGACTGGAGATGGCCGGTTTTGAAATTACTACAGGACGCTGGCTTGATGCTTATGATGAAGTACTCAAGGTGTCTCACGACAGATTCATAAAATACATCAAGGAAAAAGCCAAGCAGGAAAAAGTAAATATGATTGCGGCAGGTATGGGAGCTGTCATGCCTGAACCCAATTACAGAAAATACCGTGTGAAGAATTCTGATGCGGACAATGCGCCTCACAAGGCGAAGAAGAAAAAGGACAATTGGGTACCGCCGCTTACCGTGACTTATGAGGGAGATGCCGCCATATATGTGGTGAGCAGAATCTCCGGTGAAGGCAATGACAGAAGACTGATAAAGGGCGATTACAGACTCAATGAATCAGAGATTAAGGATATCCTTCTCTGCAATAAGAAATATAAGAAATTCATGTTGATAATCAATGCGGGCGGTCCTGTAGACTTAAGTCCTGTTATGGAAGTACCGAATATACTGGCGCTGTCGCAGCTCGGTGTGGAGACCGGACGAGCACTGGCCGATATTTTGCTTGGCAAAATGGTTCCGTCGGGTAAGCTCGCAACTACATGGCTTAAGTCGGCTCAGACAAGCCTTTTTCCTTTCGGCGAGAAGGATGATACCGTATATGAAGAAGGCGTATATGTAGGCTACAGATATTTTGACCGATTCATGGAGGGCGAGAATTATCACAAGAATAAGGAACCGCTTTTTCCTTTTGGACATGGATTGAGCTATACCACGTTCAGCATATCGAATGTAGCTATTCAAGAAAAAGTGGATAATCCCGAGATTACTATCAGCTGTACCGTGAAAAATACCGGTAAGTTCCTCGGCAAGGAAGTAGTGCAGGTATATGTTTCTGCGCCCAATGATGAAACTTCGATGTTGGACAAGCCATATCAGGTTTTGGCGACTTTTGCCAAGACAAAAATGCTGGTACCGGGAGAACAGACACAGATAACAGCTTCGTTTAAGCTGCAAGATATTGCATCCTTCGATGAAGAGAAGGGTAGCTATGTGCTTGAAAGCGGAGATTATGTAATCAGAGTCGGCAACAGCAGCAGAAATACGGTTGTGGCCGGCAAGAGACATCTGAGAAATACCGCATATTTTCCTATAAATAAAAAAGAAGGTATCGATGAAATAGCCGTCAATCCATATGTGGCTGCAATGAGCGACGAAGAACTGGCATATATGTGCATCGGAGCGTTTGATGCAAAGGGTGGTATATCAAGTGTCATCGGAATGGCGAGCAATCATGTGGCAGGTGCGGCAGGAGAGTCCTGCGGTCTGTATGAGAAAAAAGGATTAAGGCCATTGGTAATGGCGGATGGTCCTGCGGGACTTAGACTGAGTAAAGAATATTTTGTTGATGAACAGGGCAAAGCCGTGGGTATAGGCTCGGTGATTCCGGCATTTGTCAGCGATTTTCTGCCCAAGCCTGTAGTGAAGATGGTTGACTCCATTGGCAAGAAGCCCAAAGCCGACCGGGAGATTTTGAAGCAGTATACCACAGCGCTTCCGATTGCCACTGCCATTGCACAGAGCTGGAACCTGCATTTTGCAGAGAAGTGCGGCGATGTAGTGGGCGATGAGATGAAGCATTTTAACATTGATTTGTGGTTGGCTCCTGCTCTGAACATTCATAGAAACGTGCTCTGCGGACGTAACTTTGAGTACTTTTCAGAAGATCCGTTGATAAGCGGAATGTTTGCCGCAGCTATGACGCAGGGTGTGCAAAAACATGCGGGCTGCGGAGTGACGGTTAAGCATTTTCTTGCAAATAATCAGGAATACAACAGATATTGCAGCAACAGCGTGATATCGGAGCGAGCACTCAGAGAGATATATATGCGCGGTTTCGAAATATGTGTGAAGGAAGCTGAGCCGGTAGCGCTGATGACAAGCTACAACCTGGTAAACGGAGAACATACCTCGGAGAGCAGCAGATTCATCACCGACATCCTCAGAGGAGAGTGGGGCTACAAGGGAGTCGTAATGACCGACTGGATAGCAGGTGGCGGATTACTGAACGCTCCGGATAGTAAATACGGTGCGCCCAAAGCATGGAAGGTGACCGCTGCGGGTACCGAAATGTTTATGCCGGGGTCTAAAAAAGACTATGACAATCTGCTAAAAGCGATGAAAAAAGGTGAGATTTCAAGACGTCAGGTGGAGATTAATGCCTCGAGATTGTGGAAATTGTCTAACAAATTGAAGGGCACCTTGTAAAGTTTACATAAATTCCCGATAGAACATTTACTCTCTTCGCGATATTATATTGCTTGCGTGTCTGTACTTTTCGTATACGCAGGAGGATAAAAACAGATTATGAAAAAAGAGCTTTTTCTTATTGGTGCACTTGCTGCAGTATTGATTTCAGGCTGTGCAGTAGCAGGAAAGAACGCAGATGACAGTAATTCTACTTCTATCGGTACCACTATTTATGATGAAAACAGCGGTGATGCAACTGGGGAGCAGACCGATGATGAGAACGGCACCGATGAGGCAGGTAATGTCGAGAACGGAAGCGATGAGAGCAATGATGCAGAAACCGACAACGACGTAGACAATACCTCATCTCAGAACAATAGTACCGAGACCAACAACAATGGAGCAAATGCTGAGAATACCAATACAGACAGTAACAATGCAGACAATAACAGTACTGCAGGATCGGCTGCTGCAGAGTTTGATGTGGTTGGTCACTATGTAGATAAGCAGGGTACACCTGATGATATTTACAGTGACATATACATTACCAAGTATGAAGATAGTTACTACGCTGAGATCAGTATTTTCAGACTTACCACTCTTGCAGGAACATGTACTCGTACCGACAAGGCAAATGTTCTTGAGTTTACTCAGAATGATGACGGTTGGGATGTCAAGGGAACCATTGAGTGTTCAGAGAACGGAGCGGTATTTACCGTAACCGAGTCGGTAAGCGACCTCCTCAAGGCGGGAGAAGTTATCGAATTCCCCGAAAAGATGGCAGAGTAAGGCATAATTGCCTATAGAATATTATTTTTCTATATGATATATTCAATATAGGATTGTGCGCTGAGGTGTTCAATGCACAATCCTATTTATTTTGGAACATTGGTGGACAGTATTAATGCAGGACAGTAAATTCGGCAAGGTAATCAGTAAAATATTACCTTTTGTATTATTGCTTGGCATATGCGTTGCGATAGCATTTATCTTCGGAACGATAGCGGATAAGCAGCTTGAAAAGAAGGCTCAGGAAGAGCAGGCACAGACAGAAAATACAGACATCGGCGAAGCAACGGTTGAGTATGGAGTGTTCCTGGACGCAGGCCCCGAGGAGGCAGCAGTTTTTTCGGAATACGACACAGTAGTTATTGACGCTCAGTACTATACAGCAGAGGATATAGCGACACTCAGAAACAGCGGGATCACAACTTTATATAGTTATTTGAATGTTGGATCCCTGGAGCAATTCAGGGATTATTATTTTTC
>JAKSRV010000046.1 GCA_024403435.1 Lachnospiraceae bacterium | reverse complement strand
GGTGTTGCCGGAGAGATAGCACATGACAGATTATCCGAAGAGGATGGCAATGCCACCTACAGAAATTATATTATTGATGCTATATTCAATATGGATGGAGCCAAGCTTGATGCTATGGCAAAATACGAAGAAATAAAGTAGATATATTTTCAGATAAAGAGTGATATGAGTAAGTACAATTTCAGTGAAAAGAATATGAGACTCTACGCAGTTACAGACAGAGCGTGGGTCGGTGATAAGTCATTGCTGTGGCAGGTGGAACAGGCGCTTGAAGGCGGAGTAACCTGCGTACAGATTCGTGAAAAAGACATGGAGCCTGAGGAATTCCTTCAGGAGGCAATCACCATGAAGGAACTTTGTGATAAGTATAATGTACCGCTTATTATCAATGATAATGTTGAAATTGCGGTTAAGATAGGCGCTGCCGGAGTACACGTTGGACAGGGTGATATGCCTATTGCAGAGGTAAGACGTATAGCCGGAGACGATATTATTGTGGGAGTATCCGCACGTACCGTTGAACAGGCGAAGGAAGCTAGAGACGGTGGAGCGGATTATCTCGGAGTGGGAGCAGTATTCGGAACCACTACCAAGCATGACGCAAGACCTATAGAACGCGAGACTTTGCAGGCTATATGCAATGCGGTTGATATTCCTATTGTTGCTATCGGTGGAGTAAGCAAGGACAACATCCTTAAGTTGAAAGGCACCGGTGTAAACGGAGTGGCCGTTGTATCGGGCATTTTTGCGGCAGATGATATCAAGACAAGATGTGAGGAATTGCGCAGCTTGTCAGAAGATATGGTAAAATAATAAGAAGCGGCAGACCGGGGCACCACCTTGTGTCGCGATATAAAAGTAGTGAGGTTTTTATGAAAACAGCATTAACAATCGCGGGAAGTGATTCCTGCGGAGGCGCCGGAATTCAAGCAGATATCAAGACGATGACAATGAATGGTGTATATGCCATGAGTGCCATCACGGCCTTGACAGCGCAGAATACTACCGGCGTAACAGGAATATCTGAAGTTACTCCCGAGTTTTTACAGCTACAGCTGGATACGGTATTTGAGGATATTTTCCCCGATGCGGTAAAAATCGGAATGGTTTCTTCATCGGCACTTATAGAAGTGATAGCCGATCGTCTTACCTATTGGAAGGCCGGGAATATTGTTGTGGACCCTGTTATGGTTGCAACAAGCGGCGCAAGACTTATCAGTGAGGAGGCAGTAGAAGTCTTAAAGAACAAGCTCCTTCCGCTGGCAACAGTGGTGACTCCCAATATTCCTGAGGCTGAGCTTTTAGCAGGGATGAGCATTACCGATGATAAGGAAATGCTTCGTGCGGCACAGATTATCAGCGAACGTTATAATTGCGCAGTATTGTGCAAGGGCGGTCACAGCATCAATGATGCGAACGATCTTTTGTATTACGATGGTAAGCATGAATGGTTTGAGGGTAAGAGAATCAACAACCCCAATACTCATGGAACCGGATGCACATTGTCGAGTGCCATCGCTTCAAATCTTGCCAAGGGCGAGAGTCTAAGCAATTCAATCAAGAACGCCAAGGAATATATTTCCGGAGCATTGGCGGCTATGCTTGATTTGGGTAAAGGAAGCGGTCCTATGAACCATGCATTTGCCATTACTAAAGATGAGTAATCGTGATGCGCAATTGTGATGAGTAATCGCGATGAGTAGTCGCGATGCGTAAGAAGAGTTGGAATTGATATAAGTCAGATAAACATATTTTGCTTGAAAGGAAAAAGAAAATGAGAGACTACAAGACACAGATGGAAGCTGCCAAGAAGGGCATTATCACTCCTGAGATGGAAATCGTTGCTAAGAAGGAGTACATGGATGTAGAGGTACTCAGAGAGAAGGTTGCATCAGGTGTTGTTGCTATTCCCTGTAATGTAAATCACAAGAGTATTTCACCCGAAGGAATCGGTAGCGGACTTCGCACCAAGATAAATGTTAATCTCGGTATCTCAGGTGATGCCAAGGATTACAGTGTAGAGATGGAGAAGGTAGATCTTGCAATCAAGTTTGGCGCTGAGGCTATCATGGATCTCAGTAACTATGGTAAGACCAATACCTTCCGTACTCAGCTTATTGAAAAGTCACCCGCGATGATCGGTACCGTCCCTATGTATGATGCAATCGGATATCTTGAGAAGGATCTTCTTGAGATTACTGCACAGGACTTCCTCAAGGTAGTAAGAGCTCATGCAGAAGAAGGCGTTGATTTTATGACTATTCATGCAGGTATCAACAGAAGAGCAGTTGAAGCCTTCAGAAGAGACCCCAGAAAGATGAATATCGTATCACGTGGCGGATCACTTCTTTTTGCATGGATGATGATGACAGGTAATGAGAATCCCTTCTATGAGTACTATGATGATGTGCTTGAGATTCTCCGTGAATATGATGTAACCATCAGCCTTGGCGATGCGCTTCGTCCGGGCTGTATAGATGATGCTACCGATGCAGGACAGATTTCAGAGCTTATCGAGCTTGGTGCACTTACCGAGCGCGCATGGGCCAAGGATGTACAGGTAATGGTAGAAGGTCCCGGACATATGGCAATGAACGAGATTGAGGCCAATATGAAGCTTCAGAAGAGAATTTGCCACGGAGCTCCTTTCTATGTACTTGGCCCCCTTGTTACCGATATTGCTCCCGGATACGACCACATCACATCAGCAATCGGTGGTGCTATCGCAGCGGCAAGCGGAGCAGATTTCCTCTGCTATGTAACTCCCGCAGAGCACCTTCGTCTTCCTGATGTAAACGATGTAAGAGAGGGTATTATGGCCAGCAAGATTGCAGCTCATGCTGCTGATATTGCAAAGGGTATTCCTCATGCAACAGATGCTGATAACAAGATGGCTGAAGCTCGTCATAAGCTTGATTGGGATGAGATGTTCAAGGTCGCAATCGACCCTGAGAAGGCACAGGCATACTATGAGAGTACTCCTCCGGCAGAGAGACATACCTGCTCTATGTGCGGTAAGATGTGTGCGGTAAGAACCACAAATATGATTCTTGAAGGCAAGAAGGTTGAGTTCTGCTCTGAGAAATAATATTACGAATATGACTAAAAGAAGATGGATATATGCAGCCGGCTTTTTGATTCTGCTGGCTGTGGAGGTCCTGATAGCATTGTTTATAGATGACAGCTTTATCAGACCTTATTTCGGCGATATGCTCGTTGTATTGGTAGTATATTGTTTTGTCAGGATATTTATTCCTGAAAAGATAAGATTGATGCCACTTTGGGTATTCATATTTGCGGCAGCGGTTGAGTTGCTTCAGCTGTTTGGACTTGTCGAAAGGCTCGGATTGGAAGGTAATACTTTTTTCAGAGTGTTGATTGGTTCTGTGTTCGATATAAAGGATATCCTTTGTTATGCAGTTGGATGTGTGCTTTTAGGAGTTCACGAATTTGCATTGGCACGACGCGGTCGCAAAGAAAAAGCATAATAAAAATGAAACGGCAAATCACTTGGTTGATAAGTGGTTTGCCGTTTGTATTTTCAGCTACTCATTAATGAGTTCTATCATATCAGGCGGAAGATGCTTGATTATCATAGATTCAAGCTCGGCAGGATGTACCGGTTTGGACAGATAATCCGCAAAGCCGATTTCTAAGTATTCTTCCTTGGCACCGATTACTGCGTTGGCCGTAAGCATAATGATGGGAGTGGACTGATTGGGATGAGTTTTGTCGTTGTTTAATACATTCATGACATCTATACCATCCATCTCGGGCATCATATGGTCGAGCAGTACAAGATCGTATTTTGTCTCAGACATCATTCTGATACATTCATTACCGGAATCAGCGGTGTCGATTTCGATTTGAGTTTTCTTCAGTAGTCCCTTGATTACTTTAAGGTTAATTGCTACATCGTCAACAACAAGCAGCTTGGCTGTGGGAGCGTGGAAACTGGCAACATATTTAGCCTTCTTCGCAGAAATGTTTTCACTGTTGAATACACCGATTTTTGCATCGCTCTTGATAGTCTGAGGAATTGATATTATGAAGGTGGAGCCTTGACCGTATACACTGCTTACATCAATGGAACCGCCCATCAATTCTATAAAGGATTTGGCAATGTTGAGGCCCAAACCACTTCCTTCACGCTTTCTGTTTTGCTCGAGATCGATGCGCTTGAATGATTCGAACAAAGACGGGATATCTTTTTCGTGAATACCTATACCGGTATCAATGACCGATACCTTCAGCATTATGTTATCAGTGTCTATAGCTTCGTAATCAACATCTAAGGTAACGGAACCTGCGTCGGTATACTTTACTGCATTATTGAGTATATTGACTATTACCTGTCTGATACGCACCTCATCTCCGAAGAGCGAGTTGGGGATGTCAGGATTGTTCTTGATTATAAAATCGAGATTTTTGTCAATACATTTGGTGGCAACAAGATTTTTAACTTCACGCAGGAGGTCTGAAAGCTCGTAGTCAGCGGGAACCAGTTCCATACGACCGGCTTCAATCTTGGAAAAATCAAGTACTTCGTTGACCAGTGAGAGGAGAGCATTTCCGGCATCCGCAACATTGGTGGAATAGTTTTGAATGTTGGGTTCGGTGCTTTCTCTGAATATCAGCTCATTCATACCTAGCACGGCGTTGATGGGAGTTCTGATTTCGTGGGACATATTTGCTAAAAATTCTGATTTTGCTTTGTCCGCAGATTCGGCCTTGTCGAGAGCTTCCTTGAGTGCTATTTGTGATTTCTCCAATTCTTCCAAAACGGCAAGACGTTCTTCCATGAGTTCTTCTTGAATCTTGCTGTCATTGGCATCCTGGATAATACCCATATAGATTGATTCTTTAGTCTGGGGATCGGTTTTCAATTCACCGGTGCCGCGATACCATTTGTAATCGCCGCTCTTGGTGCGGAGTCGGTAGAAGAGATTAAACGGCTCGGCGCCGGCCAGACCTTTGTTAAAGGATTCCATGGCAGCTTCGGCATCATCGGGGTGAAGAGCGTCCTGCCACAGATAAATCTCGTTGGCACCCAATTCGGCACGTTCATAGCCGAGCAGCCAGAAAAATTCATCGCTCCAGTATATTTCGGTAACACCGCCTTCAGCATCCATATTTAAACTCCAGGAAGCTGATTTTGTCATTTCATGTAATGCTTTGTTGAGGGTTTCTTCCTTTTGTTTTGCTTTCTCCAACTGTATAAAATCGGGAGTCTCTATACCCATGATTACTATGAAGGTAGCAATGCTCAGAGCAAAGTAATCGAACAGGGTATTGAACGGAAGCAATACCTGTGCGGTAGGACCAAGCATCGAGAAGAATATGAAGAATATAATCGAGTTGAAGTGACGCTTGGTGAAGCATTCCTTATTATTAAGCAGTCGCACGAATGAATATATAAAGAAATACATCGGAAGGATGTAAACCAAATAATACAGGATTCCGTGCGAATATATTTTATTTTCATCAAAATAGAATATCCAATGAGTAAGCGGAGTGGAAGCACACAGTAATGCAAACACCAGCAAAATTATGTTGTTGATTCGATCCAGTACAATGGTACGTGCATTTGCTTTTTCGAGGACTGCATGGATGTATTTTGGAAATAGTGATATACATACTGCGGTGAGCTCGAAATACAGAACGTTGAGCACGTAATTGAGCCATAACGGAACGCTGTCGGATTTGCCGATAGTGATGGCAGTGATGATGTCAGCTATATCCGCAATAATCATGAAAAACAGCAGCTCGCGAAAGCGCTTGATGGTATGTAGCTTTTTATCATACTGAATTACCAGATATATAAATTGAATTATTAGGAAAATTGCCGAAGCAATGGCAAAATCAATGTTATATGTCATATAAATAACCTCAAAAGTGCGTAAACGGGGCCAATTTTGACTTATTATATCATTTATTTTGATAAGCGCAAATAATAAAGATGTTTAATTTAGTTCGCTAAATTTATTTACTTTAACGATTAGGTAATAGTTATAAAAAGAGACGCAATATATTATGTAATCTACCGTTATTGTGAAATTCATAATGTGGTATGATATTTGATAGAATAGTATAGCTATAAAATGAGACAGCTATGGGGATGGAGCATGATAAACGATAAGAAAATTGTTGGCGTCTGCATGACTAAGGTGCATGAGACCTCCAAATCGAGAATTATCGAATGTTTACACAAAGAGGCAGAAAAAAATAATATTAAGCTCATAGTATTCAATTCATCATTTGATTTTTATAACGATCAGGATGATGACATCGGTGCTGCTAAAATTTATGACTACATCAACTATGATATTGTAGATGCTTTGGTCATTCTGTGCAGCGGATTTGTGAACAAAGAGATTTACAAAAAAATAATAAGGGCAGCAGAAGCGCATAATACTCCTGTTATATTGGAAGATGATTTTGATGATTACTGCTATACCGTACGCAATACATTTGAGGATTCACTGGCTCAGCTCTTGAATCATGTAATCAGAGATCATGGAGTCAAGGATACATTCTTTGTAGCCGGAGTGAAGGGAAATGAATACTCCGAAAGAAGAGAGAATGTATATAAGAAGGTACTTGCGGAAAATAATCTCAAGTTCGACGAGAGCATGATAGATTATGGCGATTTTTGGGAAGGTCCTACTGATGCGGTGATGGACCGTTTGTTTGCTGCGCGCGGAGATAATCTCCCCGAGGCTATTTTCTGTGCGAATGACAATATGGCTGTGCAGGTGTGCAAAAGACTTGCCGAACGTGGAATTCGTGTTCCTGAAGATGTTATTGTCACAGGTTTTGACGGATCCAAGATGGCGATGTATGCAAAGCCGAGACTTTCAAGCTGTATAGCGGATTTTGACGGTTTTGTAAAGGGCTGTGTATTGACACTTACAGCGATTTTGAACGGTGAAAAACCTGAGAGAATATATAAGAACAATTATGCTGTTAATTTTTCTGAATCCTGTGGGTGCGGAAAATGTGATAGTACGGATTTCAGGCAGATGGCGCAGGAAAATTACAGAATGACTGTGGATGTAATCGGTCATGAGCATGTATTATTTAATGAAATCCTGCTCAGAATCAATACAAGCCAGAATGATGTAAGTTCATTTTATAATACGTTATCTAAGATTTTGCATAAGGATTCATGTCTGGCAATGCGTCCTTCATTTATTCTCTCGACGACAGGCCAGATTGATGTCGGAGCGGATGAATATCTTGATGAGCGTTTGATGGTTGTGGCATCCAACGGAATCAAACCTTATGATTATCAAGAAATAAACAAGTACAATTCAAAAGAACAGAAAGTTATTTTTAAGACTTCGGATATGATGCCGGCAAAGGAATTGTGGGTTAACAGTCCGTACCTTTGCATAATTAACGGTGTAAGTGTAGGTAAGATTTCCTGCGGTTATATGATCAACTGGACTCAGGATGTTGTTAAGGATGCCCACATTATCAACCGTGTACTCAATCTTGGAAATATGCTTATTCACACAGCGGTTTCAGACCTGCGTTCGAGATTTTTGAAGCTTAGTCGCAGCGATAATTCAATGATTAACAGTCTGACAGAGCTGCCTAATCTTCACAGTGTTACCGCGTGGTTTGATGAATTTAAGAATAAGCCTGAGAATAAAGATAAAACGGTGGCAATTACGGTCTATGAAATGCCGCATTATGAATATATTCTCGATAATTACGGTGTTGAAGAAGTTGACAGATCGGTATGCTTCGTAGCGGAGGCGTTGAAGATTGCAAATGCGGGTGATGCGTTTATCGCGCATACAAGAGACGACCAGTTTGTCGTTGTAAGCATTTATGATTACGTGGATTTGGTTGCAACAGAAGTGGGCAATTCAGCAGTTTTGTTCTATAATCTGTTGGATAATTACAATATGGCCAGCGGTAGGGAATACAATCTGGATGTACTTTCCGGATGCGGATTCTCTGACAAGGCAATGTATGCCAAGTTTGATGTGCTGATGAAGAAGGCATCGGGAGATTTGCTTGTTAATATGCAGAAGTACCAGAGTCTTCCTGTGGTCAAGGCATCATTGTCTACACGTAAAAATGACTATAAGCGCTTCGGTATTTTGGTGGAATCAAATCTGTTCAAATATCACTTCCAGCCCATCGTTTATGCTAAAAACGGTGATGTGTTCGGCTACGAAGCTCTTATGAGAACAGACGAAAGTATAGGTTTCAATCCTCTCGAGGTGTTGAACATCGCAAGAGAATACGGTCGTCTGTATGATATAGAGAAAGCAACACTCTTTAATGTAATGACAAGATATGTTGCCGAGCAGGAAAAGTTTGAGAATAAAAAGGTGTTTATCAACTGTATTCCCGGTCATTTCCTCAATGAAGAGGACAATCATAAGTTCAGTGAAGAGTATGCTGAGTACATTGACAATTGTGTATTTGAGATTACCGAGCAAGATACAATCACCGATAATGAGCTGAGTACAATCAGACACATCGGTAATTTGACCGGTTACAATTCAATTGCGGTAGATGATTACGGTACAGGTCATTCCAATATTATCAACCTGATAAAATATAAGCCTGAGATTGTAAAAATCGATCGTTTCCTTATGACAGACATTCATATGGATGAGTCAAAGCAGATGATCGTAAAGGGTGTGATTGATTTTGCGCGACTCAACAATATCAAGGTATTGGCTGAGGGTATTGAGACTGAAGAGGAGCTTCGTAAGGTAATAGAGCTTGGTGTAGACCTGATACAGGGATACTATACAGGAAGACCTTCGTATGAACCTGTACAGCAGATTGATTCTGATGTAAAGGCTATAATAGTCGATGCCGCACAGGCATGTTCGTGATAAACAGTATGTATGATGCTTTATGTTGGCTGACAGATTGCTACGAATAGCTGATGCATTTTCGATTTAGAAGATATGATTGGGCACTCCAAAAGGCAAGATGATGTCCTTTGGAGTGCGTTTTAGTTGTTGAAAGGAATATATATAATGGATATACATGAGGGTAAAAAGTATTCTGAGTGGGGAAGCATTCAGAAGGCTACGGTGGAGGACAAGTCCGAGATTTTAGCTCTTTACAGAACAATGCTCTACGGTGCTGCAGATTGGTCTGAGGATTATCCCAATGAAGATACTGTCGATTTTGATATTTCGAGAGATTCTCTCATTGCAATGAAAAATGAAGCCGGAGAGATAATCTCCGTGATTTCGATAGACAAGGATGAGGCGGTGGAGGCTCTTGAATGTTGGGATAAAAATCTGGCACCCGGAGGAGAATTGTCTCGACTGTGCGTCAGAAAGGATATGCACAACAAAGGAATTGCAAAAGATATGATGCGTTATGCTTTTGATGAGTTGCGTGCACGTGGAAAAAAGAGTGTGCACATTCTGGTAAAGACAGGGCACGTGGTGGCGCTTGCTTCTTATACCAAGCTTGGATTTAAGCGGGTGGGAGAATGTCATCTGTTTGAAAAAGATTTCGTGTGCATGGAGGTGGAACTATGAATCAGCATACCAGATTTAATTTACCGTTGTGTCTGTCCGTAGAGGAGGATGCATTTTTACACGCAGAAGAGATAGTGGCTGACTATCTTCCCGAGATAAAGGGAAAGAAGACTCTGGTTATATCGGAAAAGTTTTTGATAGATATGTACGCTGCCAAGATAGAGGAAATACGCAAGGATTTTTACGATGCGGAACTCTATGAGATGGGCAATGCCACTTATGATGAAGCTACGGCTATAGCCAAGAAAATAATGGTGGATGACATCAAAATAGTAGTCGGAATCGGTGGGGGACGTGTGCTCGATACCGCTAAGTATGCGGCATTTATCAGTAAGGCAATCTACATCTGCCTGCCTACTACGCTAAGTAACGATTCGCTGGCTTCACCTTTCTCGGTATTGACCACAGAAGGCATGAACAGAAAAACCTTAGCCTGCAAGATACCTACGGCTATAATCGTAGACACTGAGATGATTCTGAACGCCCCCATAGGACAAACACTGTCCGGTATAGGTGATACGCTTGCCAAGTATACAGCACTTTATGATTGGAGACTGGCAGCAGATGCTGCGGGCACACATATAGATGATTTTGCGGATGCTATCGCAAATATGTCATTTGATTCTGTATTTCACTGTGACGAGAAAAATATCAAGAGCAAGGCATTTATCAGAATACTGTCACGTGCACTGGTAATGGGTGGATTGGCTATGGAGATAGCGGATTCATCGAGACCGTGCAGCGGAAGCGAGCATCTGTTTTGCCATGCGATTGAAGAGTATTATTCGGAACTTAAGATTTCTCACGGAATAGGAGTCGCGCTCGGAAGCATCGCGGCCTGCATATTTCAGGGAAGAGATGAGACCAAGATGATGGAGGTCATGAAGGCTTACGGTATCGACCACAATCCTATGACATACGGAATAACAAAAGACATTTTTTATGATCTGTGGATGAGGGCCGCAGGCACCAGACCCGGACGTGTGACTATACTCAATTCCACTAAGTTGGACCGTGCTTGGCTTGATCAGATATATGATCGCATGTGCTCTTAACCGATGAAGGTATATCGATGAAAAACAATTATCGTGCAATTAATTATATCGATAAATTTTCGTGCTTGGCCGATAAATGTCCGGATACCTGTTGTGCGGGATGGGCAATCGAGATTGATGAAAATTCGCTTGAAAAATACAATAATGTTCGCAGTGATTACAGTCATGTGTTGAGGGAAAGAATTGATGCGGATGAATGTGTATTTCGGCAAAAGGAAAACGGAGACTGCAGTTTTCTGTGTGAGAACAAGTTGTGTGATATGTACATAGCATTGGGTGAGGATTCATTGTGTGATACGTGCAGACTTTACCCGAGACACATAGAAGAATTCGAGGATGCCTATGAGATGAACCTCTCGGTATCTTGTCCTGAAGCCGCAAGAATTTTGCTGGAACAGGATGGTCCCATAGCAATGCTTGATACCGGAAAATATGAGGTGGCAAGCAATTCGGAAGATGAAGAGGCCGGTGATAAAAAGGCTGATAATAAAAAGACAGAAAATGAAGAGAATGATGAGATTTTCAATTCAGAACTGTACGATTTACTGATCGAGACAAGAGAAAGCTTAATCGAAATAGTACGTAACAGAAGCGTCTCATATAGTGTGAGAGCAGCGCAGATAGTAAAGGCTGCGTCGAAGCTTCAGGATAGACTGGATAGTTTGGATGTTATTGAAACAGATGCAGATAGTCTGAACGAAGAATCAGAGGATTTGTTCTATCTGATAAAGGATGCGTTTGACTGTCTGAAGGAATTGGAATACTTGAAGGATTCGAGAGAAGCACAGCTTAACAAAGCGGAGAACATTCTCTATTCGGAAGGGTACGAATATTGGAGAAAGCTTCACGTGGAGTTTGAAAAGTATTGTGCTGAAAATGAGCTAAAGCTTGAAGTGAAAAAAGAACAGATAACTGCGTATTACCTGTACTCATATTTTTGCGGTGCAGTGTACGATGATTATGTGTTTGCCAAAGCATTCGGAGCAGTGATGCATACTGCATTGATTAATGAGTTATGGATTGTCAAGTGGATTCAAAACAATAAGCGCATCTGCAACGAAGATATGGTTACAGTTTTATATGAATATGCGAGGGAGCTTGAAAATTCCAATCCGAATCTCATACACATGGATGAAATGATGGATGACTTGAAGATAGATGCAGATATGATATTTATTCATTAATACATTTATACATTAATATATTAACATATTGATACATTAATAAATGAAAACTCGGCACTAATGGAGTGCCGAGTTTTTATGTGAATATTTATGTGAATGCTTATGCGAATATAAACAAAAGCCTTGATAATAATCAAACGCGACAGATAGTCAAATGCATAGTTAAAGTGAGCGTTACAGCTCCTTAGTCTACAGTAGTGACGTATACGAATATCGTCTGTCATCCAAGACAGACGATATAGCAACATAACTGTCTGAGCGCTCTCATATCAATGAGAGTGCGAGTTTATGTTGCGGTCGTTGAAGTCACGTGATGTAGACTTAGAAGCTGTCAGCGAAACGACCACGAAGCATTTGACTACTGTCGCGCATTATTGTTCAATACGTTCCTTAATGAAGATTGAAATATGCGCAATTCTCAGTAAGGCTGTCGGGACCGATGTATACCCTGAAGTCTCCGTCCTCAGAAGCATAGTTCATTTCGATATCCCAGAACTTAAGCATATCCTCAGTGATTTCAAATGATACCTTGGCTTTCTTGCCGGGTTTGAGGGTGACCTTCTTGATACCCTTGAGAAGACGTCTGGGACGAACTACGTTGCCGAAGAGATCCTGGATATAAAGCTGTACGGTCTCAGTACTTTCTCTGTCACCTGTATTCTTGATAGTAACAGAAGCAGTGACGGTATCCTTTCTGGTAATAGAAGACTTATCAAGTGTAACTCCGCTGTACTCAAATGAAGAGTAACCCATACCGTAACCGAAAGGATATTTGAAAAGGTCTGCCTGATCGATATAACCCATTACGAAGCCCTGATCGAGAGTACCGTTGTTGGGTCTGCCTGATCTGAAGCGGCTATAGTAATTGGGGAGCTGTGCTGTTCTGTGAGAGAAGCTCATAGGAAGACGTCCGCCGGGCTCGCGCTTGCCGTAGAGAACATCCGCTACAGCATTACCGCCTTCGGTTCCGGGGAACCAGCAGTAGATTACTGCCTTGGAAAGCTCGTCGATTACATCCATTTCAATGGGACGACCTGCAAATACCAAAGTTACAATATTGGGATTGACTTCACGTACCTTTTTAAGGAGCTCAATCTGCTCGGGGCTGACAGTAAGATCGGTACGGCTGGTAGCCTCGCCGGTCTGCATGAAGTGCTCGCCGAGACACATAACTACAGTCTTGGCTTTTTTTGCTGCAGCGATAGCATCGTTTAGCATCTTTTCCTTCTTGGCTTCATTTACCTCGAACATGCTGCCGTCCTTGAGCTTCTTGTTGTGATCGAGTCGATAGCAGCCTTGCTTGAACGTAGCCTTGGCGGTAGTGACATTATTGGTAATGCCTTCCTTGACAGTTACGAAAGTATCGTAGTTGTCGGGGAATGACCAAGAACCGTGAATCTGCTTTTCATCGGCATAGGGACCGATGAATGCTACGGAAGCACCCTTCTTGTCCTCGAGAGGAAGGATATGGTCTTCATTCTTGAGGAGTACGAAAGATTCTGCGGCAGCTTTTCTGGCAAGCTCGCGATGTTTCTTGCAGAGGACAATCTTTTTCTCCTCCTTGGGATCACCGTCCTTGTAGGGATTCTCGAAAAGTCCGAGATCGTTTTTGAGAACAAGGAGTCTCATAACTGCTTCATCAATCATTTCCATGGTAACTTTGCCTTCGTTGACAAGCTCCTCCAAATGACTGACATATGCGGTGGACATCATTTCCATGTCCAGACCTGCTTTCATAGACTGCTCGGCAGCCTGTTTCTCATCCTTTGAATATCCGTGGTTAATCATTTCCTTGACGGCACCGTAGTCGGAGATGAGTACACCGTCGAATCCCATTTCCTCGCGAAGTACTTTCTTCATGAGCCATTTGTTGCCGGTAGAAGGTACATGGTTGAGGGTATTGAAGGAAGTCATTACGAGCTTTGCACCTGCCTTGATGCATGCTTCATATGCGGGGAGATAGTCATCTCTGAGCGTGCGCTCGGAAAGCTCTACATTATCATAATCACGTCCACCTTCAGCTCCGCCGTAACCTGCAAAATGCTTTACGCATGCAGCTACATTTCCTTTAGCCTTGACGTCATCGCCCTGATAACCCTTTACCATAGCGGCGCCGAGCAGTCCGTTGAGATAAGGATCCTCACCGGTAGATTCCATTACACGTCCCCATCTTGCATCTCTTACGAGGTCAACCATGGGAGAGAAGGTTACATGGATACCTGCGGCAGCACTTTCTGCAGCAGACATGTGAGCCAGCTTCTCAACGGTATCAGGATTGAAGGTAGCGCCCTGTCCGAGAGGAACGGGATAGATGGTCTGATAGCCGTTAATCACATCGTACATAAAAATCTGAGGGATGTGGTGAGGCTGCTTGGCCATGTTTTCGTCCTGAAGTTTCTTGATGGCATCGGCACCGATAACGCTGAGCACCGAACCGCTCATTTCCAGAGCCTTATTATTAATGCTGAACATGTCCAACAGACCGGTGACAATGGCATCAGAGCCGTACATTGAGCCTGCAAGCTGCGTGAGCTGTCCTACTTTTTCGTCTAAGGACATATCCTTGAGTAGTTTTTGCAATTGTTTGTTTGTCATGAAAAATAGCCTCCGCTTAATATTTTTGACATAAGGTATTTTAACATATATAGCGACCGTAAATGTATCAGAATATGTCTGATTTTGCCGTTTTGAAGCGATTTGTATGATATGGCAAAAATCAGGAATATTTTTAGTGATAAAAGAGAGTAAATAAAGGAGGGTTGCGCTTGTTGGATTGCAAGGTGATGTTATAAAATGGATAGGTAATTATTGAATACAATGAGGTACGGTTAGGAGGAATTTTAATGAGATACGAAATTAAAGGCGGAACACTTCCCGTTGTAGAGGTTTACCTTGAGGCAGGTGAGAGTATCAATTGTGAAAACGGTGCTATGAGCTGGATGAGCGATAATCTTGAGATGAATACTTCAGCAGGCGGAATGGGTAAGGCATTTGCCAAGATGTTTACCAACGAGAAGGTATTCAGCAATACATACACGGCACAGGGTGGCCCCGGATTTATTGCTATGGCATCAAGCTTTCCCGGAGCAATTATGGCAGTTGAAATCGGCCCCGGCAGAGAGGTTATCTGTCAGAAGTCAGCATATCTTGCATCTACTCCCGGCGTTGAGCTGTCTGTTCAGTTCCAGAAGAATGTCGGAGCAGGATTCTTCGGAGGAGAAGGCTTCATCATGCAGAAACTTTCAGGAACCGGTATTGCATTCCTTGAGATTGACGGTTCTATCGTTGAGCACGTACTTGCTCCCGGACAGAGAATTGTTATCGATACCGGTTATCTTGCAATGATGGACGGCACCTGCACAATGAGTATTGAGTCGGTTAAGGGCTTAAAGAATAAGCTTCTCGGAGGAGAAGGCTTCTTTAACACAGTTGTAACCGGCCCCGGTAAGGTAGCTCTTCAGACTATGCCCGCAAGCGCTGTTGCATCGGTTCTCGCAGGATATATTCCTTCAAAGTAAAAATAATATTCTCAGGAGATAATCATGAACGAAGTATATGAATTTTTAAAAAAGTGCGGAACATATTACCTTGCTACGGTTGACGGCGATCAGCCCAGAGTAAGACCTTTCGGTACAATAGATCTTTTTGATGGAAAGCTTTATATTCAGACCGGTAAGGTTAAGGATGTTTCAAAGCAGCTTCATGCTAATCCCAAGGCGGAGATTTCTGCTTTTAACGGCACAGAATGGATAAGAGTAGCAGGTAAGCTTATCAGTGATGACAGAAAAGAAGCAAAGGAGCATATGCTCGAGCAGTATCCTCATCTCAAGGCTATGTATTCGGCTGATGATGACAACACCGAAGTATTGTATTTTGAGGATGCGGTTGCAACAATTTCATCTTTTGCGGCAGCACCCCGTACAATAAAGCTTTAATCTATCAAAATATTTCATAGAGAAGAATAAATAGGGACAAAAAAAGGTCGATTTCCATTGCGGAGGTCGACTTTTTTTTATATTATTTCATTGGATTTATATTGTGAGGGGATCTATCTGTTCAGATGAAATTTATATTCCGACATATGATAAAATATCGCGGGCGAATTATCGTCCAGCTGATCATAAAGTTTATCGGAACCGCAGCGGAGTTTATGATTCCGTATGTCCTCGAGTACATGCTTGATGTGGTGGCACCCGCAGAGGGTAACAATATGCTCAAGATGATACTGTGCGGCGTGCTGATGATAGGTATCGCAATATTCGTCAGAACGATGAATATCGCAGCCAACAGAAGGGCTGTGAAGATTGCTTCCGAGTGTATATACAACATCAGAGAAGAGCTGTTTGACAGAACAATGGAACTGTCGGGCAGTCAGGTAGATAAATACGGACTGCCGTCGCTTACATCGCGTATGACTTCTGATTCATATAATGTTCAGAATTTTATGCGTATGATTCAGACGATGGGTGTGCGTGCTCCTATTTTGCTGCTGGGCGGTATGGTGGTTACCATGGTGATGGATTTCGGACTTGCGATGGTTCTGTTTATTTTGGTTCCGTTAATCATAGTCGCTGTGGTGGTTATTTCCCGCAAAGGTATTCCGCTGTATGAAAAGGTACAGCAGAAAATGGATACCATTGTGCGTATTATGAGAGAAAACATCACAGGTATACGTGTGGTAAAGGCACTTTCAAAGGAAGAGTATGAGACCGGACGTTTTGAGTCAGCCAACAAGGAAATGTTTAGCAGTGATACCACTGCTTCAGTGGTGATGTCACTTCCCGGACCGATAATGACACTTATTATGAATATCGGTCTGACCGTGGTTGTAGTGCTGGGTGCTTACAGAGTAAACGGCGGTATCACACAGCCCGGAGTAATCCTTGCCTTCCTTACATATTTCAATATGATTCTGATGGGCGTAAATGGAGTCAACAGAATCTTTATCATGACCTCCAAGGCAAATGCTTCTGCAAGCAGAATAGCAGCGGTTATCGAGGAGGGACAGGATCTGCAGACTGTATACGGCGAAGAATATGATGATACAAATGCCGGTGAATCCGGCACAAAAGAAACCAAGCCTTATATAGCATTTGAAAATGTTAATTTCAAATATATGAAGCAAGGAAATGAAGCAGACGATTATGAGCTGACGGATATCAGTTTTAAGCTGGAAAAAGGAAGCTCTCTCGGTATAATCGGAGCAACAGGAAGCGGAAAGACTACTATTATAAATCTGTTGATGAGATTTTATGATGCAACGGAAGGTTCTGTAATAGTCGGCGGAAGAGATGTCAGAGAATACAAGTTGACGGAGCTTCGTAAGAAGTTTGGTGTGGTATTCCAAAACGATGTGATATTTGCGGATACACTTATGGAAAATATTGCCTTCGGACGCGATGTGGATGAAAAGCGTGCGATGGAGGCTGTGACAGAAGCGCGTGCTGCGGAGTTTGTGGGTGAATACGAGGACGGTCTGAATCACAAGGCAGATATTCACGGTGCAAACATGAGTGGTGGTCAGAAGCAGAGAATACTGATTGCAAGAGCGTTGGCGGCCAAGCCGGAGATACTGGTGCTGGACGATTCATCCAGTGCATTGGATTACAAGACGGATGCACTTCTCAGACAGATGATCAGAGAGCATTACAACAATACTTCTACAATAATAATTGCGCAGAGAATCAGTTCTATTATGAACTTGGATAACATCATTGTGATGGATGACGGACATATAGTCGGTCAGGGTACACATGAAGAGCTGATGGAGAACTGCAAGCAGTACAGTGATATCTACGAGATACAGATGAATTAGTTTATTCTGATAAGGATATAGTCAAATGGCATGGAATGATACAGTGAGAAAAAAGCCTAAAGACACTAAGGGAACACTTAGGAAGCTCTTTAGTTATATGGGTAAATATAAGTATGCATTCCTGGGGATCGTTTTGTTCTCATTGATGAGCAATATATTGGGATTGCTGGGACCGAGCTTTGCCGGTTCTGCTATCAATGAGGCTGCGGCAGGTGCCGGTATGGTTGATTTTGACCGAGTATTTTATTATGCGTTTTTGATGCTTGGTGTGTATCTGCTGTCGTCGATATTGGCAATCATCATCAGCATTATGATGACGCGTGTAAGCCGACACATAGCAGAGAGAATGCGTCAGGATGTATTTGAGAAGCTGCTCAGAATGCCTGTCGGATTTTTTGATCAAAATCAAGCGGGAGATATTATCAGCCGTGTTTCATATGATATTGACGTAATCGGGACCTGTATTGCCACAGATGTCACTCAGATACTCACCAGTATTGTGACTGTTGTGGGCTCATTGATAATGATGATAGTGATATCACCTATTTTATCGTTGACCGCTCTTGTAACCATACCTATTGCTATAGGTTACACAATCAGAATGAAAAAGGTTACCCAGCCGCTCTTTTCTAAGAGATCAAAAAGCTACGGTAAGCTGAACGGTTTCGTTGAGGAAATGTTCTCGGGACAGAAGACCATTCAGGCGTATGCATATGAGGAGAAGGTTGAGGACAGATTTGACAAGATAAATTACGAGGCTGCGGATATATACAGAGAAGCCGAGCATCACGGATGTACTATCGGACCTACCGTCAACGTTGTTAACAATCTGGGCCTGGCACTTGTAGCAATCTTCGGTGCACTGTTGTATATGTATCGTGCAATTACCTTGGGACAGATTTCATCATTTGTTCTTTATTCGAGAAAATTCTCGGGTCCCATTAATGAAATCGCAAATATAATGAATGAAATCTACTCTGCATTATCAGCCGCAGAGAGAGTATTTGATCTGTTGGGCAGTGAGGAGGAGACTGCAGATATTGAGGATGCGGTCGAGCTTGAAAATGCTCGCGGAGATGTTGAGATGCAGCATGTAAGCTTCGGATATCTTCCGGGAAAAACCATTTTGCATGATCTGAGTCTCAAGGCAGAAT
>JAKSRV010000045.1 GCA_024403435.1 Lachnospiraceae bacterium | reverse complement strand
TTATTTTACAATCAGAGACTTTCCTGTCATTTCAACAGGCTGCTCACAACCCATTACCTCAATAAGGGTAGGGATGATATCTGCAAGGCATCCGTCCTCACGAAGCTTTACATCGCCTGCGCCGATAAGGATGAAAGGAACAGGATTGGTGGTATGAGCGGTCCAAGGAGCACCTGTCTCATAGTCGATCATCTGCTCGCAGTTACCGTGGTCAGCACAGATGAACATTACACCGCCTACTTCATTTACGAAGTTAACAACCTCTCCTACGCACTTATCAATAGCTTCAACTGCTTCTACAGCTGCATCAATTACTCCGGTATGACCTACCATATCAGGGTTAGCGAAGTTACAGATGATAACATCATAGTAGCTCTCACCGTTCTCGTTCTTCTTGGTGATTGCTTCCTCGAGCTTATCACATACTGTGTATACGCTCATACGAGGCTTGAGGTCATAAGTAGCTACATACTTGGGAGAATCTACAAGGATTCTGTCCTCTCCCTCGTTGGGAGTCTCCACACCGCCGTTAAAGAAGAATGTTACATGAGCATACTTCTCGGTCTCAGCGATTCTTGCCTGCTTCTTACCGTTAGCTGCAAGCCACTCACCGAAGGTATTGGTAACCTCAACCTTCTTGAATGCAACCTCATGATTGGGAATAGTTGCATCATACTCTGAATAGCATACAAATACGAGATCCTTCTTAGGGCCTCTGTTAAACTTATCAAAATCATCTCCCATGCAGAATGCTCTGGTGATTTCTCTTGCACGGTCGGGGCGGAAATTAAAGAATACTACTGAATCTCCGTCATTGATGGTAGCTACAGGTGCACCATTCTCCTTTACTACGAAAGGAACAACGAACTCATCGTTAACACCTGCATCGTAAGAAGCCTGAATACCTGCAGGTCCGCTTACAGCCTCGTTACCGATACCCTGAGTCATTGCAACATATGCCTTCTCTACACGATCATAGTTGTTGTCTCTGTCCATTGCATAGTAACGACCTGATACAGAAGCAATCTTACCTACACCAATCTTAGCCATCTCTGCCTCGAGATCCTGTGCAAAACCGAGTGCTGACTGAGGAGGAGTATCTCTTCCGTCGAGGAAGCAGTGTACATATACCTTCTCAAGGCCTTCGCGCTTAGCCATCTCAAGGAGTCCGTAAAGATGAGTATTATGGCTGTGTACACCACCGTCTGAAAGAAGTCCGAAGGTATGAAGAGCGGTGCCCTTCTCCTTACAATTGTTCATAGCATGCTTGAGCTCGGGATTCTCAAAGAAAGTACCGTCCTGGATTTCCTTGGTAATTCTGGTGAGCTCCTGATATACGATACGGCCGGCACCCATATTGAGGTGTCCTACCTCAGAGTTACCCATCTGTCCATCGGGAAGACCTACTGCCATTCCGCTTGCGTTACCGCGTACAAAGGGATAATTTTTCATAAGGCCATCCATAACGGGAGTCTTGGCCATAGCAACAGCATTAGCCTCTGCTCTGTCATTGATTCCATAGCCGTCAAGAATAAGTAATACAACAGGTTTCTTGCTCATTTTGTTCACCTTTCATGTAAATAAATTATTATAATGTCGTTTTCCGACACTTCTTTGCAAAATCGTTAAAAATTATACAATAAATTCAACAGGTTGGCAATTGGCAGTAACAGTATTTTCACTATCACCGAAGGGATTATCGTCATCATCGGTATTACCGTTACCCGGCTCGCCTTCACCATCGGCATCGGGTCCATCCATCTCACTTCCGAATGCATCATATCTGTCATATCCGAAGTAATAGATTCCCGAATCATCTTTTAATACAAATCCACAGTTAGAATCATGCAGATATCCTATCAGTCCGTAATAGACAGTGTATGATACGGAATACTCTGTTTCCTCACCTGTCTGATAATTCAGAACCGAATCAAAGGAAATCGTCAGCATATTGCCATCAAGGAACTCAAACTGCGGATTGACCGCAATAGAACCGTCGCGCATGGTTATCTTGGGCGTCTTGGCCTGGTTCAAGTCACCGTAGCTTGTCAAATACGCAGCACCGCAATTGGGATAAAAATAGTTTTCTGCACAGATTTCGATGCCCACAATATCATGAAATGCCTTGCTGTCTTCAGCTACATAACCCACCAAATAATTATCGCTCGCTTTTTCATAATCCATGGAAAAGCTGCTTTCATAGTAAAGCCTGTAAGTCATTCCATCGTCAGCCAACTTAATTTTATACGACAACCAGTTATCAGGGTTCTGAACACCAATCTCATATGTATACGGATCAATCATTACATCGGCAACATACATAACACCTTCCTCACCGGAATCATCCAATTCAAGGAAATATGTACCGCCGTATACTGTTGAGCCGGTCATTGTTTGTGTCGAATAATCAGCCGCCAGATATACGAACTCTATAAAATCCATCTCCAAAACACGAAGATAGTTTTCAAAATATTCTTCGGCCAATTCTTCTCCGTACAGTTCCACCAGTCCGTCATGAATCCTTTGTCTTTTATCCGCCTCCGGCTTATAAAAAGGATTTTCATCATCGTTAGAATATATATAAGGATTACCGTTAAACTCAGATATACTCGCTGCCATCTCCTCGGAAAAACCGTTGAAGCATGATACATATACCGGCAAAACAGAATTGTACTGTCCACTCACATAATTCGGAATATCCTGCTCATAATATGCATATTCAATCGATTTGTCGGAAAAATAATCGTAATTGGCAGTCTCAGCGCACTTCGAATTGATACTCGGATATCCGTAGCCACCTAAAATCTTATAGTTGTTACTGATATCATATTCTGCTATGGCCTGATCATACGTAATATCATTGTAATGCTCTACCATAAAGAATGTCTCCGGATGAACTACGATTGGTCCTGTAGCAACCACGCCTTCATCATACTGGACAATCTCATCAGCAAAAGTCACTCCACCGTTACCGTTGTTCTGACTTCCGCCGGGATACTGCTGTCCTGAGCCATTTTGATTGCCACCATTGCCATGACCACCATTGTTCTGATTGCCCTGATTACCACCATTATTATAATCATCATAATTTACATATCTGATTATTGCCGCAATGCCCTTGGCAATATAGTCGATACCCATATATGAGCAGCCTGACAGAGTCAACATCGCCGTCATTGAAATGCCAAGCACAGTCGCCATCTTTTTCATCACTAATCCATGTGAGCTTTTCTTTACATCAAAGCCACCAAGCTTCTTTTTCATCTCAAAGCCTCTCCCACCATACAAATCAATGCGCCGTTATTAACCGTCACAGTAGCATTTTTACCGCAAAACTCATTACTGATTCCGATAGGATAATCATTGGTAAGCTCCACGTCTTTAACCTCATAATACAATCCGTCTATGGTAACTCCCTGTGCTCTGTCACCCAAAACAAACAAAGACACGGTTCCGGTCTGCTTGCAGCCTAAATCTACGGTTTCATTCTCAATCACAAACAATTCACAACCATTACCAATCAAGCGCCCTTCAGCCCCGTGATGCTTGATAAACAAAAGAGCCTGAATATTGGCAAAATAGTGATCGATTCTGCCACCCGAAGCACCGTATATATAAAACAACGTACATCCAAGCTCCAAGCCTTTACGAATAGCCGCTATAGTATCGGTATCATCCTTCTCTTTAGGCAGTTCAAATATTGATGTGCCTGCATTATCGCAATAAGTTTCGTCGGCAGATGCATTTTTCGAAGCTCCGTTGTCTCTGATATCTTTTATATATGCTCTGTCTTCTTCTGATGCGGAATCGAAATCACCAATGATGACATCAGGCTTTAATGACAGCTGTCTGCAATAAGTCAGACCTCCGTCCACCGCAATCAGAACATCATCTTCTCCTACTATGATATCAGTCTTTTGGACATCCAGCTCACCCGCACAGACCATTATACACTTTTTTGCTGAGTAATTATTTTTCATGTAATTATTCCAAACACCTAACCTTACATAACATATGCTCTTTGAATATGCATTATATTAATCAACACAAACGCAAGTTACCTAATAAAATAGGGAGCATTACTGCCCCCTATTCTACCACAAAATGTGGTTAATGATTAATTATTTTCATTGATATAAAGCTGTACACGGCTCTGGATAACCTTAGCAACCTCTGCAGCTGACTTCTGACCTGCGAAGCAAGCAGATGCTTCTTCCTCAATAATCTTAAGAATCTCCTGGTTGTTGTAACCTACCTTTTCACATGACTTGATTGTTGCCTTCATTGCATCAACCTCTTCCTGAGTCATTACAGGGATTACATAGCTTACATCATCAATATAGTAATAGTTGTCATAGTACTCAATCTGACCATCATACTCCCAATGAGGTCTCTCCATGCCCTTTGCAGCCCATGCATCAAATGCAGACTCAAGAACAGGGATAGTCCACTGAAGCTCGTCCTGATATTCCTTGGTAAAGAAATGTCTTACGAACTCCCAAGCTCCGTCAACATTTCCGCCCTTGAAGATTGCAAAAGGATAGTTGTAAGCAGAAATGATAGATGAATCACCGGTTCTGCTGGGGAATCCAACCAATGCAGACTCACCATTGAAGTATTCATAACGATTTCTCTGATAATCATTGGGATCATAAATACCCATGTAGCAAAGCAAAGTCTTACCGCTTCTGAACTGTTCAGTGTAATTTCCATAATAGTCTTCTTCGTTCCACTCATACTCCTCGGGAAGGCTTGCAGCATACTCAAGAAGGGTAATGAAATCCTCACTGTCAAAATCACACTTACCTGTCTCTACATCTACAAATTCGCTTCCATCATATTGCATAAGAGTGTTAAGGAAGTTGGTCTGAGTAGTATAAGGTATTAAAGACGAACCTGCAGGGAAGCTGCTCTGCATATTCTTGAAATCACTGATGGTCCATGAAGTTTTGTCACCAAAATACTTGCTTGAACCCATCAAAGACTCAAAATCAAACTCATATACGCCAAGATAATGCTTACCTTTTATGCTGAATGCATCAAATACATTTGTAAGATACTCATTATCCTTAAGTTCTTCATCCTTCGCAAAGAGATCGTCAAAATTAACAAGAAGTCCCTTATTTGCATATGATACGAAATCGATATCATTCTTACCTGCGATAACCAGATCAGGACAATTTCCTGAAATAATATCATTATTCATCTGCTTGTAACCGGCTGTGTAATCATCGTCGGTTGCATACTGATCATAGTTGTTTACTACGATTCTGTACTTATCACTTTCCTTATTGAAATCGATAATCTCTGATCTGATACTGTAATCAATATAGTATGTAGCGATAGTAATGATTTCCTTGTCAGGAATATCTTCGGGATCTACATAGGTAAATACAGATACCTGCTGTCCATAATAATCACTATTGTTTGAATAGTAAGATGCAATGAAGTGCTTCTCATCAAGCATAACAATGTTGTTCATTGAATCGGTCTCAAGATCGGAGTTGATGTAGCTCATAAACATCTTGGCTTCCTCATCACCAACATTAAACTTGTAAAGACCTGAAGATGAACTTGCTATAAGGTCTCTATCGATACCGGGATACATACGTCCGTACGAATTGACCTTGATAAACTCGGGAACATCTGCCTGACCCTTAATAGAGATTGTTTCGGGATCGAAAAATGCGCACTTGGTCTCGTAATCCCACTCATCTCCACCGGCCTTCTGCTCACCGTACATAAGCAACATTCTTCCGTCTCTAAGTGTAGAAAGTGAATATACGTCATTCAATTCCTGAACCTGAGATGCATCTTTCTGACTAATAATGTTACCGTTATTATCGAAGGTAAATGCCTGATTCTTATCTCCGCCAACCAAAAGGAAGAGATTGCCGTTATTAAGAATTGATGCTGCATTTACCCAAATATATTCCATCTGAGTGGCATCGGTAAGGTCAACCTGCCACAGGAGCTCACCGTTTGAATCCCAAGAGCCAACGACATATTTCTGAATATATTTATATTTGCCATCAAAATAACCTGATGCGTTAAAGTTACCTACAGCTACTATTCTTCCGTCATCACCCATATCAACTCTGTCAAAATAGGTGTAGCTGTAACTCATGCCATCTTCAGGTTCATAGTCGTAGTCATAGTCATAGTCGTAGTTATAGTCATCATCATAATAATAGTCGTCATCAACTTCGCCTTCATATTCCTGAAAAACATCGTCCTCAACATCTTCTACAGCATCGGGCAATACATCAACCGCCATAGTCAGGACAACCTCATCGGGATATTCTGTACCGGCATCACCGACGGCATCATCGACGCCATAATAGCCGCTGTAATCCTCACCTTCCATCTGCTCAAGTTCTTCCTCATAAGCAGTTGTATCCAGTGGTGCAAGGGTGTGACTGCCCTTAACCTTACCATCATTATCGATAGTATAAACATTATAGCAAGCATCGTCTCCGCTATAATCCTGGATCATAATCTGCGCATTATCCCCTGCGCGTCCTACAGCAATGATGTCGTAGTAAGAACCTTTTTCAATACCAAGATCTACTTCCTCATACTTATAGACACCCTGCTTAGCAAGTGCAGGATCAGCCTTTGCATGGTTGTTACCACCTCTGGTACAACCGGTAGCGGTTGCAGCCATTGCTACCGAAACGGCTACACACATCGCTTTTTTAATCATCTTTTTCCTCTTCATAAATCTCCTCTCTTCCACCCCTCGTCCTGGTGAAAATTGAACTGATTCTGTTGACAACATATTCTATAAACACAGCTTGAATAAGGTCTGCATTTAATACAATCATTACCACCAACAGAACAATTATAACAACAACCGTATACGCGATAAGAGCCAAATACAGTACTGTTAACCACAAAACCAGATCCTCATAGCTACGGGCTACGTTTTCCCACCATGGGTAGGAAATATCCTGTGTAACCATAGATCTGTATCTGATATTTTTAAGCAGATACCAGCGATTTTCGTAGGAAAACCTATCGCTGTTCTCCACCACTACCATATCGTCCTCGCTGACTCCGAACAATTCCTTTACCTTACCCATTGCATAACCGGGTACGGGATTGGGCATGACGATTTCATAATCTGTAATAGAATCGTTCCGGCCATACTCAGTAAGAAAACGATAGGAAACATAGCACATTTCACTTCCGGCGCCCGCATTCTTGGATACATTGTCTTCAGGCTGAGCCACCACACCTCTGACTATCAGCGGAATATCACCAACATATACCACCATGCCACTGATATCATTTGAACCGAACAATTTCCATGCAGCCACTTCATCTAGCACGCAGTAGTCATCATTCAAATCACTCTCGCTAAAATAATCTCCGCCGAGAAGTTCAAACTGATGGAATTGGAAGAAATCCCCGCCTACTCCAACTGCCTTGAGATTAGTCGATGCATAAGGACTTCGCACAGAAAGTGTGCCTTCTGCCGTATAGCAGCTTGCTATCAGTCTTGCCTCCTCATTCTCCGATGTGCTCTCAATGGATTCCTTTTTTAATGAATCCAACAGTGAATGCTCAAAATTGGTAACTGATTCAGGGGTAATACCTACCGTTTCCGGCAAATACACAGAAATCTGCGCATATCCCCCATCCTCGGACCACCGTTTGTACATCTGCTGGTCCTGAAGTGATTCAATGTTGGAATTGGCAATTCCCTTCACTATCCAGAACAGTATAAAAGTCAGGATGGCCGTAAGCAGCAATATTAACTTTTTAATGCTGAGTCCTTTGACCACCGCAATCTCCTTAATTCTCTGAAAGTCTTACCTGATCTCCTGCAGAAATCGGCTTACTTGAAGTAGTTATTACATATTCGTAACCTTCAAGACCTGCCTTTACAGCAGACTTGGTATCATCACTAGCAAGTACCTGAACATCATATCTAACAGCAAAATATCTGTTGCCGAGAGGACTTGACTTAGACTGAACAATGAGAATGAACTTACCGTTATTATCCTCATGAATAGCACTGTTGGGAACGATGCTGTCATAATTGCTGGTTCGCGAATCAATAGACATGGTAAGTGTCTGTCCGCTTGTCAAGCTACCGCTCAGGTTAAGAGTAACCTTCTTGCTGGTATTGGGTGACATAGGATCGGGACGGATTGATTCTACATAACCGGTCACATCGTTATACCACCATGAATTTGCAACAGTTGCGTTAGCGCCGATAGAAATAGCCTTGGCTTCATCATTTGTAACCGTGAAACTCATAGTAAAGGTCTGACCTACAGGCTGGATGATAACTGCATCAGAATCTGCAACAGTCTGTTTTCCGGATGTAACATATACAGAAAGAATAGTTCCGTCGATTGGTGCTGTAATATCCAATGCTGCAGAAGCGGTTGTAAGCTTGTCTACCTTCTTCTGAGCCTCGGCAATCTTATCATGCAAATCGTTAAGCTCTCTGATTAGTCCGATATCTCCGATATACTCTCCGAGTTCATCTGACTTTTCCTTGAGTGTATCATTGGCCTGCGTAAGCTTAATATTGGCTGCAGCAAGCTGCGCCTCAAGTGAACTTATGTTGTCTGTCTGAGAGTTCTCACGATTATTGATACTCTTATTAAAATCATCATACGCCTTAAATGCATCATATGCAGGCTTGATAGAATTCAAATCATTTACTGCATTATTATGAGCATTAACGGCCCCTGTATATGCAGCATCAGCGGTCTCACATGCTGTTTTTGCGGCATCTCTGTCTGCTATAGCAGTTGCAAGCTCAGCCTTGGCGGCATCCAAATCGGGATCTCCGTCTACTGCGCCCGATGCCACCAAATCATCAACATTCTGCTGAACCATATCCACAACAGACTGTTTTGACTCATAATCTGACTTTTTCGATTCATATTCAGACTTAGCACTTGATTCTACTGATGCGGTATCCTTTTCAGCATTTACTGCCGCATTATAATCTGCAACAACATCTCCGGCATAACCGTATGCTTCCCAAGCTTTTTCCAAGTTCTGAAGCTTATCTCTGTCAGCTGCTGAAATATACTGTGAGCGAGCAATTGCAAGCTGATCGTTTATCTTACTAACCTCATCAGCTGCAGCATCCACTGCCTTCTGTGCGTTTTCAACCTCTTTCTGAAGTGCTGTAATCTTGGCTCTGTACTCTGTAATATTTACATTACCCTGTGATGATGCGATGATATCAGCTGTAATACTGATATCAAGGAGCTTGTCATCATAAGCATCCTGCGCTGCTTTGAGTTCATCCTTGGCTGCCTCAAGTTCTGTACTGTCCTCTGCGCTCATTGAAAACAGTAAATCGCCCTTATGAACTTCCTGGCCCACGCGACAATTTACGCTGCTTACGGTTCTTGACTCTTTTACAACAACGCTGTACGGATCACCGCTTTCAACAGTTCCGGTACCCCTGATTGTAGTTGTAATCGAACCACTCTCCATGTACTGAACCGCTACCTGAGGAAGCGAATAGTTCATGATTGTATTAGAGAAAAATGTCAGAACGAGCATTATTACAAGGAACACAATCGCAAAATTTTTGATAGCATCCTTGCGGCGTCTGTAACGAACTTCCTGCGGGTCTGTCTCCTTCTTATTCTTTTTAATATTTTCTAAATCGATACTCATAGCATCCTCCAAAACGACAGGTAACAATTGTCAATTCACATATAATTACAAGCTTAAGCCTTAACACCACCCTGGTAGGTAATACCCTCTACCAGATACTCTTCTCCGTACAAGAATACCAACAACGTCGGAATCATATATATAGTAGCAACCGCAAACGCCAGGCTTACTTCACCACTGTTAATCTTGCTCAGGTACACAGACAACGGATATTTCTCAGTATCTGTCAGCAAAATCAACGGCTGCTCAACCATATTCCAGTAATCGATGAATACCAAAATAGCGGTCGACATTATAATTCCCTTGCACAGCGGCAAGCATATTCTAAAGAAAATCTGCAGCTCTCCCGCACCGTCTATCTGAGCAGCTTCGATGCAGGATATAGGAATACGGTTCATATACTTTGTAATAAGGTAAACCGAAAACGGTGAAAAGATACCGGGAAGCCATATAGCCCAATAGGTATCCAGAATCTTTAACCAATCACTCACCAGATAGTTCGGCACCAATGTAACCTGATACGGCATCAGCATCAGTATGATATAAGCAAAAAAGATAAAACCTCTAACCTTACCCTTATATCTGTAAAAACCATACGATGCGATAGCGGCTACAAGAAGCTGAAATATCATAATCGGCACAACGAGTATCATTGAGTTCCAAAACTTAAGCAGATACTCGGGGCTGCGCAACAGAACCGTACCGTACTGCGAGAAACTAACCATATCCGGCAGGAACTTAAGGTTTACCAGCTCTGATACAAACTTACGTCCACCATTGGCTGTGGTAGCAAATATCGCTCCGTAATTGGATGCCATCTCCGATGCCGACATGAATGAATTGGTAATAGTCAGCACAATGGGTGTCAGGAAAATCACTGATATAAATGCAGTCAATAATGTAGCAATAGAAAGTCCTACAGCCTTTGCTATCTTTTTACGTTTACCGGCTCGTGCAAATTTTCGATTTTGTTTTTCTTCATCCAACTCTTTTTTCACAAAAACGAATCCTCTAATCTATAACACAGCTTCACACATAGTGTTAGCTGTCCAAATCCTTACTGAAATGTTCCTCCGCCTTGAACAGAACAACAATGATAACCACCATAACCAAGCTCATCATTACTGCTGCCGCACTCAAGGTTTGATAATCAAGGCTCTTGAACTTATTGTTCATAAAATGCTGGAGCATATATACACTTTCATATGGATAATCCGTGGTCAATAGGTATATTTCTCGGAATATCTTGAAAGAATTAATCAAAGACATAATGGTAACGAATACCAAAGTACTAACCATATATCTAAGCTTTATCATAAAAAATATCTTGAAGCTGCCAGCACTCTCGAGACGCGCTACTTCTATGATATCCTGCGGTACAGACGAAAGCGCCGCCAGGAAAAGAATCATATTGTAACCAATGTTTTTCCACAAAAACAGCACAACGATTACAATGATTGCTTTGTCAGATTTGAGCCAGTCGATTTTATCTGCTCCGAAATGACCGAGCACACTGTTGATTGCTCCGTTGTAGTCAAACAATACCTGCCAAATCAATACTATAGAAGCAACAGGAACCATCATCGGACTAAGCAGAAACGTTCTGAACTGTGTTCTGAACGGAATCTTGTTATCCAAAAGCAGTGCCAGCAATAGCGCAAAAAGAACAGCCAACGGCACTGCTATAGCAGAAAACACACCGGTGTTCTTGATTGCTGTCTTGAATGCCAGGTTGTTAAATACTGATACATAATTTGAGAAACCGGCAAAATTCTTTGAAATTGGATTATCCACAAAAGAATAATAGATTACAACCAGATAGGGCATAAAAAAGAATAGACATACTCCGGCCACGCTGGGAATCAAAAACAGAGACGAACCCCACTGCGCTCTCAGAGTATGCTTAGATTTTTTAGTCTTTATTTTTTTTACAGGACGAACCTGACTTTTCCCCTCGTTAATATCACTCATTTTACAACCTGTCCAAACTTACATAAAAAAATACAATCTGTTGTATTGTACGAACTGATTATATCACAACATATGGGAAAAAAAAGTTAAGTTTTCTTAATATCGACTTAACCGGCAGTTTTGTATTCAAGCCGTTTTACTCTCTCATAAAGTTCTGTCAGCCCCTCAATACGTTGCTGATATCCTTCATATTCATACGCATTAATATCGTAATTGTAACGTCCCCAATAGCCTTCACACTGAGCTACCATTCTGCCTCTAAAATCAAACAAAGGGCAACCACTCATGCCACCCTTGGTGCCGTGGCTGGTAACGATACAATGCTGTGAGCCTTCCATAAACTGCTCATCCATTCGTTTAACATATACAAGCTTTATTGTAGGAGTTGTATTGGCCCAATGGCCCGAATACGCTACAATCGCCTGACCTACATGCATATCTTCATATATGTCTTCTTCATAATATACCTGCTTTACATCCAAAAGAACTTTCGCAGGAATATCAGTGATCGGAATTTTGAACATCGCACACTCACTGTTTTCCGCAACACGCTCATATCCTGTGACAAGCACGCTTACGACAGTCTCCTCATCATCACAGAACATCAGCTCGATTCTCGAAACCATCTCAGAGATTACATGTTCAACAGTACCTATATAAATATAGTCAGAATCCACTTTATAGATATAACCCGAACCATACATGTATCCACCTGCGGTGTATCTTCTCAGCAGATTAACAAGTGTCGGCTCTATCATCTCTATCATCGCTTCATAATCGTCTTCATCTAAAATATCATATGAAAAATAGTTGTATTTATTAAGAATTTCTATTTCTTCCGGGGTAAGGCAGTATTGGGTACCATCGGAAGAACCTACCACTATTTTTCCACTGAAACTGCTCATCAAACCGTGACTGTCCATAACTGTACATTCGTAATCATAGCTTCCCACAGCATTGATATTCAGATCACTGACAAATTCCATACGTCCCGATATATCACCGTCCGTATTGTCAACAGCCCTAAAAAACTGAGTGTAATCAAACTCCTTGCCTACTAAAATCTGAATCTCATCGCGCACTCCAACAAACACAGGCGCATCATCGAAACTGACGCTAAATTCGGTAAATGATTCATTTCCTAAAATATCAGTAGCTTTGATGGCAATATCATAGCTACCCGGGGCATCAAACCCAACCATATCAGTCTCAGTACCATCCACTACAAAACAGTACGATTCCACTCCTGATGCATCGATAATCTCCGCAACAATATCATCAACCGTATAATCGCAGTCTGTTGCAAAATATGATAAATAATCCGGAACCTTAATCTTCGGTCCCTGCGAATCGATTACCATTGCATTGATTTCAGAATTAACAGTATTACCTGCCCCATCTGTCACAATCAGCTCAAATACATAGTTGCCGCTTTCATCAATAAAAAACATTTCCGAAAACCTGTCATCGGGATAATGACGGTACTCAGCAATAGTTTCATCTTTATATTTAAGCTGAGCCTCGTAACTTTCCGAAATGTCGCCTATTTCGCATAGAATATCAGTCACATCATAAAGCTCACCAAGCTCGAGGACTATTCGCTCTTCCGCGCTGCTGTAATATACTCCGCTGTTGGGGTTAATATTACCGGCAGATGCATTGGTATTAGCCCCTGACATACCATTGTTGGCCCCGTTATGATTACAATCATCACTGAGTAGAATTATATAAGGCGCGGTAGTATCGACAATCTTGATTGTACAGGTAAAATTAAGCTTTCCGCTAATCTCCACCTCGTAACTTCCGGTATTCATGTTATCTACATGTGAATAATCAACCTCTATACCATCATGTAAAAAAGGAAATCCCGTTACATAATTGTACACGTGGTTCGGGACAGGATTACCCAGTTCCACCTCTTTTACATAAAACTTCTGCGCTGTTCTGAAGCCTGTTATACATATCAAAAATATGCTCAGCGCAATTACAATGACACCCGAAACTATTGCCATAATAATTGCCACTTTATCGTCATTTATTACTTTTTTCTTTGTAGATATTGTTTCTTTCACTTTTATGACCTCTCGTGTATATTATAGCATATGAACACAAGAAGATTACGCAACTCAATATTTTTAGTCATAACTGCTGCCATCTGGGGCTTCGCGTTCGTAGCCCAAAGCGTAGGCGGCGATGCAGTCGGCCCGTTTTTATTCAATTTCCTGCGATTTGTGATAGGTTCAATAGTGCTGATTCCGGTGATTTTGGTCAAAGACACCATCACACACGGTAAAGACAAGCCTATATCCAAGAAGGATTACAAGACTCTGATTATCGGCGGCATACTGTGTGGACTATCCCTCTGCGTGGCATCCAATTTGCAGCAGTTGGGAATAAATATGGGAACCCCCGCGGGCAAAGCCGGATTTTTGACAGCCTGCTATATTCTCATTGTTCCTATCCTGGGAATATTCTTTAAGAAAAAATGCCCGATAACCGTTTGGATTGGTGTAGTCATTACACTCGCAGGATTGTTCCTGTTATGTATCAATCCCAAGGAAGGCTTCTCCATCAATGCAAGCGACCTGGTCACATTGGCCTGTGCATTTTGTTTTTCTATCCAGATAATGATAATAGATAAATACAGCCCATTGGTGGACGGTGTCAGACTCTCCTGTCTGCAATTTGCCGTCGCAGGAGTCATATCTGCGATACCTTCATTCATCTTTGATATGAAAGCTGATATATCACAGATAAACACAGTGATAAGTGCTCTGTCACATAAGGAAGCCATCATCCCTGTCCTGTATGCGGGAATCATGAGCTGCGGAGTCGCTTATACACTCCAGATAGTAGGTCAAAACGGACTAAATCCCACCATTGCTTGTCTGATAATGAGTCTGGAATCAGTATTTTCAGTAATCGGCGGATGGATAATCCTGCATGAAGCGCTCTCGTCTCGCGAGCTTATAGGTTGTGTATTGGTATTTGTGGCAATATGTCTTGCCCAGATTGATTTTGAAAATATCAAAAAACGGCCAAAGAAGTCATAATATATAATACCAAGGACTATCACGTTTACTGATATGTGCCAAGTTTTCCGGGTACATATCTTCAGCGTATAGTCCTTTTTACATTTACTCCAATCAGTGAAATGGCCTTGGATTTGCCGTTGTTTATTCCTTCCATAAGCTCAGTCACAGAATTGTAGGGTCCTGCCACTCTACCGTTGCCGTACACGTTGTGACCGACATATCTACCGTTTTCCTTCGAGACATTTACCGTGTGGACCGCCTTCATAATATCAGTACCATCGTTATATATAGTCAAAATCAGAGAGTCACTCTCCGCACCGATTCTGTCGAACTCGCTGAGCTTTGTGGTAAATTCGGTGATATATCCGTGTTTGTTCAGATAATGACATATTGATTTGGGCGATGTACCGAAGTATCCGGACAACACCATTCCGTCTTTTTCATATTCCGTGAGCATATCGGAAAATGATATCGGGTTGCGCCTATGGATACTGTACAAAGCATTATAAGTAGCGATAACTTCACAACCGCAAAATCTCACCGTCTTCTTGCCGTACATCATGTCGGTATAATTGTTTTGATCCTCTATAAAGCCGCTGTTTTTCTTGATTATCTCCCTGTGATTTTGAAAAAAATCCTTGTTGGTTGCATTGTTAAATGAATAATCCTTGGGATTCATATGCTGCAATACGCGCAAGAAATCGTACACATTGACCACGGCACCGTTACTCACGTGCTTTGGTATAAAGCCATGAAGGAATTGCTTGAATTTACTTTTCTGGGTTTGGTTGCTATTACTACTCAACTTGTCACACTCACTAATTAATTTATTACCTTATTTCAACGCACTATTGCATTACCTGAAATTCATCACATTGATTCATAATCTTAACGCATTATACTATTTCTTCATATATGCGCTTACTCTGCTCTGAATATTCGCAGCGGCCTCATCCGCGGTGATACTGCCATCAAAGAAGAGATTTGTTTCCTCTTTAATAATATCGATTATCTCCGTGTCGACAAATTCCTTTTTAGTGCATGCAGTAATACTGTTCTTTATTGCAGTTGTATCGGCCACAGTCATTTCAGATACTGTACAGTACTGTCCTGCCGCTATATAAGTATTGGGCGTAAATACATTATCGCCATTTTTATCAGTAAAATACAAGCCCGCAGAACGCTCAATTCCTACAGAAAACCATCCCTCAAAAGTATCATTCAAAACCGGAATGCCACATCCGCGCTCCACAATGCTCTGCTGATAATCCTCGAGTAAAAATCTCCTTGCATAGTTCCACGCTCCATCGACGTTACCATTCCTGATAATCGCTATCGGGAGCTCCGCTATGGAAATCACACCGCTGCAACCATCCCCACCGTTCCTACTTGGGAAGCCGATACAACAGTAATCTCCGTCAAAATTTCTGCACATATCACTCCAGAATCCTTCCGGAGTACCCATCCCCAATACGTTTTCATTGATGAGGACATTGTCATTTCTATATGATACAGAGATGTCCTGATAAACAGGCAGATTGTCGTCGCTAACCTCCGGCAACGAACCCGCATATGCCAGCAGAGACATAAAATCCTCTGAGTCAAAACTGCAGGTACCTTCTGATTCATTAATAAACTCTGTACCATCATACTTAAGCATGATATCGATAAACTGAGCTCGATTTTTATATGCTATCATAACCGGCGCCGTCGACAAATCATAGGCAAACAAAGAATTGCCACCCACATGGAACTGATTATACGTAATATCAAAATCGATAATGCTCCAGTTCGTTTTGGATATGGGTAGTATGCTGCTTGAACCTCTGCCTGTGTAAATATTGTAGTAAAAATCATACATATACAGGTAATGCTTACCGTTTATGGCATAAGCATCCATTACATTCATCAGATAAGTATCTGCGAGGTTGTCTACATTCGCGCCTGATATTTCCATATCATCGGCTGCCAATTCCTCAAACTCAACCAGCAAGCCCATATCTGCCAATTCACAGTAATCAAACATGCGAGGATCAACCATCAGAAGATCCGGTCCTGTTCTGTTAATAAGGTCTTCTTTTAGCTGCTCTAACTGTTTTTCTTTTTCCGCATAGTCATCAATTACTATTCTGTAATCAGTAGAGGTGCTGTTGTATTCACGGACTATTTTTCTCGTTGTGTAATCTAAGCCATACACTCCGAGCTTGATAGTCTGAATACTCTCAAGTGTAGAAGTATCCACAGCCTCAAATCCCGCAACTATCATTATCCCCTCATCATAAGTAGTAAATATACCCATGAGTGTGTCCTCAGACACTGCTGCAATATCTGTGAAAAAGTAACCTCTGAAATCAGAATTGGCATAATTCATCACAGGTGTTGATTCAGCATCGCCGATATTGAAGGAATATACTCCGGAAGCATTGGAATAAATATAGTCAGATTCTAGCCCATTATTTAATGAATAATAATCATTCTTTTGGATTTCATACGGAATAACTGCGGCTTCAGTCAGCATCAAAGTATCAGCATCAAAGTAGGCTGCATCCACAGTCAATGGCTCAAAGTCAGGGTCCTCAATCTCTTCTTCCGAATATACCTTGCCGAAGAACGCAACATCCTTACCATTGGAAGTTGCTTCGATGTCTGATATGTAGTAAAGGCCATCCTTAGCATCTATGGTACGGCCAAACGCAATATCTCCTGCTGTATCTATAATGAATCCATATACCTTATCACATTCGGTAAATACAACCACTCTGCCATCACTGAGAAGATTAGTGTATTTTACAAATCCATATTCATAGGGCATGTATTCAGAAACATCGGTATTCCAAAGAATCGAACCGTCAGCTGCCCAATGTGTCATGTAACGTACACCCGACATTTCCATGTTTCCCTCTGCATCAAAGATACAAAGAGTACCGGAATAGAGGCCTATAATACTTCCGTCATAGCATACCTTCAGTCCCGAATAATCAGAATCAACAATAACAATACCTGTTCCCGATGAATTTTCAAACGCCTGAACCGGTGCCGGCATTTCAAGGAAATTAACTACGTCAGGTTGCTCATTATCTACCGTCACCAGATGGTAATCAACGACATCCTTGCCTTCAGTCTCAGTATTAATTTTAGCGACTGCAATAATCTTGCCGTCAACTGCATTTATATCAAAAATGTGATAGGGCTCGTTATTTTCCAGCTTGAAATTTAACGCGTACTCACGATATACATTCTCTCGCCAGTCATAATCAGGTCTAGGATTAGTAAATAAAGAAGCATATGGATCGGCAGGGTCGGTGGGGTCTGCTATTGTGCCGTCGGGATTAATGATGTTACCATTAGCATCTGTTACGGTTCCATCGGGATTGTTTACAGTGTTATCTGCACTTCTTTTTCCACACGCGGAAAAGACCATAGACATAGCAATGAATATGGTTAGGAATATGGATATTTGATTTTTCAGATTAATATGAAACACCGCTTAGTACCTTAGCTTATAATTATTATTTATCAAAATGCTTGACTATACCAATAAATCAAAAACACCCTATACTCTTTTCAGAATATATTTACAAGTATTAAAAACTACAATTATCGTAATACTTTATTCATGTAATTGAGCACACGCTTCTTGTCGGCACTCCACATAGGCGCAATGAGCTTATTCTTGTCTCCGTCACCGGTCAATCTGTGAACGACCACATCAGGCGGAATAATATTCAATGCAGCTGCAACCACATTGGTATAGTCCTCAAGTGTAAAAACCTCAAATTCGCCTCTGCTATACATATCGGCCAATTTTGTATCTTTCAATATATGCAAAAGCTGCAACTTAATTCCATCCGTACCGCTCTCACATGCAAATCTCACCGATTCAAGCATAGTCTCAGTATTCTCTCCCGGCAAACCAAGAATAATATGCGTAATGATGTGCTTAATTCCGGCTTTACGCAGATCATTGATTGCTTTGGTATATACCTTATTCTCATAGCAACGATTAATCTGCACATATGAGTCACGATTACTGGTCTGTAATCCGAGTTCGATCCATACCGGTATCTGAGCTGAGATTTCGGCAAGAAGATCTATTACATCCTTGCCCAGGCAATCCGGCCTGGTAGCAATAGACAATATCTTCACTTCTTCATCACTGATTGCTTCTTCGTATAATGCTCTAAGACGCTCCAC
>JAKSRV010000044.1 GCA_024403435.1 Lachnospiraceae bacterium | reverse complement strand
TACGTACGGTGGTGTGAGAGGTCGGGGATTTACCCAAATCCCCTCCTACTCGATTTCACTTTATTTCTCTCAATATTTGATATTGTATTTATGTCATATGGTAAAAAGGGGGAGAAAGATAGTGAAAAGACAAGCATATAGTAAAGAATGGATAGAGGAGCTGTGTCGAGAAAGTAGTTCTTTAGCAGAGGTTGTCAGAAAGACAGGTAGATCCGGAGGCGGAACACAAGCTTTACTTAAGAAAAAAATAGAACTATGGAATATTGATATTACTCACTTTAAGGGGCATGGATGGAATAAGGGACTAAAAAAAGAAAATGATAGAAGAATTTCGGGACATGAAACATATTCCTTAGAAAATGTTTTTTGTGAGAATAGTCCTGTTACCCAAAAAATGCTTCGTGGTTATGTTGAACGTCATAAAATTATTGAATATAAATGTGCCGGATGTGGCTGTGATGGCAACTGGGTGAATGGATATATTAAGCTTGAACTTGACCATATAGATGGTAATAATGTAAATAACAGAGTAGATAATTTAAGATATCTATGTCCAAATTGTCATGCATTAACAGAGACATATCGTGGAAGAAATATAGGGAAAAGGGACTATGAACTCCGTAGAATACTATGAAGATAAAATGGTAAAAATTGTTGATACCAAGAGTGGTGAGGAAACAATTATCAAGCCCAGAGCTGTTGAAAATTGTATGAAGCCCGGAACATTCCTGATTACTCCGATAGAAGTATGGGAGGGGGAACAATCGGTAGAATACAGTATAGATTCTACAAGAGTTTCGCTTTCTAAAGAATCAATTAAAGGCGGAACTGTTCAGGTTGAGGTAAAGCCGTTTGTTCCTGAGATAGTGAATGTTAAGCCGAGCTGTAATCCTTGCAGAAACTGTGGAAGATGTTAGTATAAAAAACAGGCAATGCGATGAGAATCGCACTGCCTGTTATATTTTTGTTTATTATTGAGTTATTATTTGCCGTAGTGAGCTGCAACTTCCTGAAGCTTGCTAACGATAGGAAGGTGCTGAGGGCAAATTCCTTCGCACTGACCGCATCCGATACATTCACCGGCACAACCAAAAGTCTTGGTGAGTTCTTCGTATTCGGCGCGCTTTTCTTTCCAACCCCATTCCTTGATGAGCTTTTTATCATTGTTATAGAGCTCAAAATATTTCGGAATGGCAATCTGCATAGGGCAGCCTGAGGTACAGTAAGAGCAACCGGTGCAGGGGACAGCGATATCCTTTCTGATCTTTTCGGCTGCATCCATAAGAATGGCGATTTCTTCATCATTTAAGGGCTCGAAATCCTGCATGTATGAAGTGTTGTCTTCAAGCTGAGCAATGCTGCTCATACCACTCAGTACCATGAATATATTTTTGTGGCTTGCAGCGAAACGTACTGCCCAAGAAGAGAGTGACCAGTCAGGGTGCATCTTCTTCATAGGCTCTGCAATGTACTCGGGAAGATTTGCGAGGTTTCCGCCCTTGACGGGTTCCATTACGATTACCTGCTTGTCAAATTTTTCGCAGAGTTCATAGCATCTGCGTGACTGTACGTTATCGCTTTCCCAGTCAAGGTAATTAATTTGAAGCTGTACAAATTCAATATCGGTTTGTTCGGTAAGCACACGCTCGAGAAGAGGAGCATCTCCGTGGAATGAGAAGCCGATATGTTTTACCAGTCCGGCTTCTTTTTTTGCCTTCAGCCAATTGAAGCAGTCCAATTCGAGGTATCTGTCATAATTACCGTGATTAACATCATGAATCAGATAATAATCAAAGTATCCGGCACCTGTTTTTTCCAACTGCTCATTAAAAATTCTGTCGCGTCCCTCAAGATCGTTGAAAAAACCTGAATGGAGTTTTGAGGTAAGAGTGAAGCTCTCGCGGGGATGTCTGTTTATAAGAAATTCTTTTACGGCTTTCTCACTGGTGAAGTTGTGATACATCCAAGCGGTATCAAAATAATTGAAGCCTCTTTCCAAAAAAGTATCAGTCATTTTGCAGCACTGATCGATATCAATGCTTGTATCCACCTCGGGATTAGTCAGAGGAAGTCTCATAAGGCCAAAGCCAAGTTTTTTTGCTGAACTCATAATTGTCTCCAAATCATATTAAAAAGTATTGTTTTTGCCAATTAGTTAAGGCAAGTTACAGTCTTAATTGTACATTAAATTAATTGTTAAGAATATACATTTTAGATATAATTATAAGGTGTTTTGTATAGATTTAAGTAAAATATTTTGAGACTCGATTATTTATGAGGTTTTATATGAACGATAGAGAGATAATTAATAATAGTCTAAATATCGAAATACCTGAGGCCGAGGGTGCAGGTGAGTACGGTCCTGTAAATGTGGCGGGCAGTGAGGCGATTGTGGAGCCTGTTGGCAATGCAGGAGAAGCTGTATCGCAAGAAGTAACACAATCTGAGGCTGTAGGCGTTGATGGAGCAACAGTTGATACTGCAAATATCGTTGAATCTGTAAATAATGCTGAGTCTGCAAGTGCAGATATTGCGAGTGCAGATACCGCAAGTACCGAAGCAGTAAAGAATGAGTCTGTAAATGCTGAGACAGTAAACACAAAAGCATCAGGTTTGGCAAATGCAGATGTTACAGATAATAAATCACTTGCAGATACAGTTAATACAGATACGAATTTGCATAATGATGACAATGATAAAGAAGATCGAATAAAAGAGTTGAGTGATAAAAAGAAGAGGCTGACCGTGATTGTTGCGGCATTGGTACTCATTATTGTCATTGTTTTGGGAAATGTGATTTATCAGGCGGCTCACAGAAAAAATGACACTGATAATATACCTACATCAGTTGCTACAACATCAAACAATGATGAGACCGATGATGGCAAGGATACGGTTGATGTTGCCGATAGCAATGATGATACCGTAACTGATGACGCAACAGCAGATGTCACCAATCCTGATGACGAGACGGATGACGGTGTGGATGATGCTGTTGTACCTGACGATACAGAAGTACCTGAGGTTGAGGACGGAACACCTGTAGAGGTACATGGTAAGTTGTCTGTAGACGGAACACAGCTTGTGGACAGTAATGGAAGAGCCTTCCAAATTAAGGGTGTATCTACTCATGGAATTGCCTGGTTCCCTCAGTATGTTAATTACGAAGCCTTCAAGACACTTAGAGATGATTGGGGAGCCAATTGCGTTAGATTGGCAATGTATTCGGGTGAATACAACGGATATTGCACAGGCGGTAACAAGAATGACCTTAAGAATACAGTAAATAGCGGTGTTGATTATGCTACACAGCTTGGAATGTATGTAATTATTGACTGGCATGTTTTGGGTGATCAGAATCCCAATACCTACAAGGACGAAGCTAAAGCATTTTTCACCGAAATGAGTTCAAAATATGCCGATTATGACAATGTTTTATACGAAATCTGTAATGAGCCAAACGGAGCAACAACCTGGTCTGATGTAAAGAGCTATGCGGAAGAGGTTATCCCTCTGATAAAGGCTAATGATCCTAATGCGATTATTATTGTCGGCACACCCACTTGGTCACAGGATGTACATTTGGCAGCATCAGATCCTATTACCGGATATACCAATATTATGTATGCGTTGCATTTCTATGCTGACACACATAAGGATTATCTCAGAAACAGAATGGTGGATGCAATTAATTCAGGTCTGCCGATATTTGTGACCGAATTCGGAATATGTGATGCAAGCGGTTCCGGGGCGAACAATTATACTGAAGGTGATAAGTGGATTGAACTTATGAATCAGTATAAAGTCAGCTACAATATTTGGAGTCTTTGCAATAAAAATGAGACCGCTTCGTTGATATCTGCATCGTGCAGCAAGACCGGCGGCTGGACAAATGATGATTTATCAGATTCCGGAAAATGGTATGTCGGTGTATTGGGGAAAAATTCCGATAACGGAAATACAAATAACAATACCGGCAATAATAGCACCGGAAACAATACAAACAACAATACCGGCAATAATAGCACCGAAAACAATACAAACAACAACACCGGCAATAATAACACCGGAAACAATACAAACAATAACGCCGGAAACAATACAAACAATAACGCCGGCAATAATAACGGTAACAATAATAACGGTAACACCGGAAATAATTCAAACAATAACACCGGTGGAAACAGTACACCGCCGGCACCCAATCCGGGTCCCGCACCTAATCCCGGCCCTGCGCCAAATCCGGGACCTGCGCCCAACCCGGGACCTGCGCCTAATCCGGGTCCTGCACCTACTCCGCAGCCCAATCCGACGCCGGATCCACAGCCGTCGACTAACGGAAGTGCTACGGTAACGATAGGTACTCCGAATACATGGCCTTCGGGAGGAATGACAGCATATCAGTATAATGTGACAATTACCGCTAACGGCGGAAATGTTGAAGGATGGACTGTTGTTATTGATTTCGGAACTCCTATATCGAGTGCGGAAGGTTGGAGCGGTAACTTTACAATAAGCGGTAATACTGTAATTGTTACGCCTGCTTCATACAACAACAGTATCGCAAACGGACAATCGATTTCATTTGGTGTGACTGTCACTGCTGCAGGAAATGTAAATCCGACGGTATCAATCAAATAAAGAGTAATTGCTATTTATATTTACTGTTATTTATGCTAAAATAATCGATTGAAGTTTTTAATCAGAAAAATTAGATAGTACGAGGAAAAATATGGCACTTAATAAGAAACCAACCACAGGAATGAAGGATATACTTCCTGAGGAGATGAGAATCAGAGCATATGTTCAGAATGTAATTCGTGACACTTATGCTGCATTCGGATTTACACAGATTGAGACTCCCTGCGTAGAGAATATTGGTAACCTTACCAGCAAGCAGGGTGGAGATAATGAGAAGCTTATTTTTAAGATTCTCAAGAGAGGCGAGAAGCTTGATGTGGCTAATGCCACCACCGAGGAGGAGGTTGTAGACGGAGGCCTTCGCTACGATCTTACAGTTCCTCTTGTTCGTTATTATTCTAATAATTCATCAGTGCTTCCTTCGCCCTTCAAGGCATTGCAGATGGGTAATGTATGGAGAGCAGACAGACCTCAGAGAGGCCGTTATCGTCAGTTCATGCAGTGTGATATCGATATCTTCGGTGAGCCGTCTAACCTTGCTGAGATAGAGCTTATCCTTGCAACCACTACAACATTGGGAAGACTTGGATTCAAGAATTTCCAGATCAGAATAAATGATCGTCGCCTTCTTAAGGCAATGTCAAATTATGCAGGCTTTGCAGAAGAGCAGTTTGACAGTGTATGCATTACTCTTGATAAGATGGATAAGATTGGTCTTGACGGTGTAAAGGCAGAGCTTCTTGAGAATGGTTTTGATGCCGGCAGTGTTGATAAGTATCTTGCTCTTTTTGCAGGATTTGAGAGTGCACAGGCAGATGCTGTTACAGCACTTAAGTATATCGCAGATTCATTGGGAGATTTCCTCGAGGAAGATATCAAGGCAAATCTTCAGGAGATTATTACTTCTGTAGAGTCAACCAAGGAAGCTCAGTTTGATATGGTATTCGATCCCACTCTTGTACGTGGTATGGGATATTATACAGGTACTATTTTTGAGATTGCCATGCCGGAGTTCGGAGGAAGCTGCGGTGGCGGCGGACGTTACGACAAGATGGTAGGACGTTTCACCGGACAGGATGTACCCGCTTGCGGATTTTCTATCGGATTTGAAAGAATTATTCTTCTTCTGATGGAGAGCGGATTTACTGTTCCCGGACAGTTGGGTAAGGTTGCTTATCTTATTGAAAAGGGCATCGGTGGCGAAAAGCTTTGCGAGATTATCGGCAAGGCTCAGCAGGCAAGAAAAGACGGTCAGCAGGTTCTTGTTGTCAGAATGAATAAAAACAAGAAGTTCCAGAAAGACCAGCTGGTTAGTCAGGGCTATGAGAATTTTGAGGAATTCTTTAACAATTAAGAATATCCGTATGATTAGATAAAGGAGTGTATTAAAGATGGCTGAATCAATGAAGGGATTAAAGAGAACCTGTCGTTGTGGCGAGCTCTCAGCAGCAAATATAGGCGAGACCGTAACCGTTATGGGTTGGGTTGCCAAGGCAAGAAATAAGGGCGGTATTATTTTTGTAGATCTTCGTGACCGCTCAGGAATTTTACAGGTAATATTTGAGGAGAGTGAGTGTGGAAGCGAGTATTTCGAGAAAGCATCATCTCTTCGCGGTGAGTTTGTTATTGCAGTTGTAGGTAAGGTTGTAAGCCGTGAGGGTGCGGTAAATGAGAACCTTGCTACAGGTGCTATCGAGGTTAGAGCAACAGAGATTCGTATTCTTTCCGAGTCGGATGTTCTTCCTTTCCCTATCGAGGCTGATTCCAAGACCAGAGAGGAACTCAGACTTAAGTATCGTTATCTTGACCTTAGAAGACCCGATCTTCAGGAAAAGATTATTCTCAGAAGTAAGATTACTCAGTCAATTCGTGCGTTTATGGCAAATGAAGGCTTCCTTGAGGTAGAGACTCCCATTCTTTGTAAGTCTACTCCCGAAGGTGCAAGAGATTATCTTGTTCCCAGCCGTGTTCATCCCGGAAGCTTCTATGCACTTCCTCAGTCACCTCAGATTTTTAAGCAGTTGCTTATGTGCTCAGGCTATGACAGATATTTCCAGATTGCAAAGTGCTTCAGAGATGAGGACCTTCGTGCAGACCGTCAGCCCGAGTTTACACAGGTTGACCTTGAGATGAGCTTTGTTGATGTTGAGGATGTAATCGATGCAACTGAGCGCATGGTTGCAAAGGTATGTAAGGATGCTATCGGACTTGATGTTCAGCTTCCCATTGTAAGAATGACATGGGATGAGGCTATGAATCGTTACGGTTCTGATAAGCCCGATACCCGTTTTGGAATGGAACTTGTAGATGTAAGTGATGTTGTTAAGGGCTGCGGTTTCGGTGTATTTACCGGCGCTCTTGAGAACGGAGGAAGCGTTCGCGGTATTAATGTAAAGGGAGAGGCTGAGATGCCTCGTAAGAAGATTGATGCACTCGTAGATTTCGCCAAGGGTTACGGTGCTAAGGGTCTTGCTTATCTTTGCGTAATGCCTGACGGAACTTACAAGTCATCATTCAGCAAGTTCATGACAGAGGATGAGCTTAAGGCTCTCGTTGAAAGAATGCAGGGTGAAGCAGGAGACCTTCTTCTCTTTGCGGCTGACAGACTTAAGATTGTAAGAAATGTTCTCGGTGCACTTCGTTGTGAAATCGGAGAGCAGCTTGGACTTATCGATCATGACAAGTTTAACTTCCTCTGGGTAACTGAATTCCCTGAGTTTGAGTGGGCTGATGAGGATGAGAGATGGGTAGCAATGCACCATCCTTTCACAATGCCTGTTGAAGAGGACATTCAGTATCTTAAGACTGAACCCGAGCGAGTACGTACCAAGGCTTACGATATCGTACTTAACGGTGTAGAGCTTGGTGGCGGTAGTGTACGTATCTACCAGACAGAGGTTCAGGAGGCTATGTTTGAGGCTCTTGGATTTACCAAGGAAGAGGCATATGACAGATTTGGATTCCTTCTTGATGCATTCAAGTACGGAGTTCCCCCTCATGCAGGTCTTGCTATTGGTCTTGACAGATTTGTAATGCTGCTTACCAAGGCTGAGAGTATTCGTGAGGTTATCGCATTCCCTAAGATTAAGGACGCATCTTGCCTTATGACAGAGGCTCCCAGTGTTGTTGATGATAAACAGCTTACTGAGCTTGGAATCGGCATCACTGTTCAGGAAGAAGAGACTACCGAGGAATAAATAAAAAATCATTACAGGGGCTGCTACGGCTATTTGTCGCACAGCCCCTTTGTGACTGTATAAGGGTATAGTAAATGTTAAATGTGTACAGTCTTAAGGTTGATGAATTGATCGGCCTTGAGAAAAACTCTGATTTGGCGGTTCGAATAGATTCGAAGCTGGATAGTGAGCGGTTAAAAATCGTAAACAGAATGACAAGCAATTCGTCAGGTTGTGCTACTGCCAGAGGGGCAGGATTACTGCTTCAGTACGTTGGGCAGAAATTCATGGATTGGCAAATGAATCCCGAGATATTAACTACTGCTGATGAACCGGTTGAACTGACTGTAAAGACTGTGCATGAAATATTAGATTGTCTTGGGGAACGAATTGATTTTCAATATCGCCACGGACCTGAAGGAAAGCCATATTGGGCTAAGACGGGAATGCCGTTTTTTAATGTATCACATTCAGCCGGAATAGTGATGATTGCTGTATCCGATGTCGAAATCGGAATAGATATACAAAGGATTAAGGGAAAAAATGAATTGAACATGGCTCGTCGATTCTATTCGGAAAATGAAGCGAATCTGGTCGAGAACGATTGCGAGATTTTTTATAAGCTGTGGGCACGCAAGGAAGCCTTGGGAAAAAGAACTGGGCAGGGCGTGAGACCGTATCTGAACGTGGATTTGTCGGATGCAGACAGCGAATATATGAAGCAGTTTACTTGGAATGAATTAAAAATTGAGGATTATTATATCTGTATTTGCAGATAAAGAGTGATTATAAAGGGGAAAAGATGAAGGATTTACTCAAATTCTTGAAGGCATATACAAAAGAATCTGTGCTGGCTCCGTTGTTTAAGCTGTTGGAGGCGGTATTTGAGCTTTTTGTGCCTATTGTTGTGGCCAACATAATTGATAAGGGCTTGGCGGAAGGCAACACTAATATGCCTTATATCATAAGAATGGGTCTGATATTACTGGGCTTGGCATTGGTGGGAATGGTTGCAGCTATTACCGCACAGTTTTTTGCTGCTAAGGCCGCGGTTGGTTTTTCTGCAGGACTCAGAAGCGCTTTGTTTGCCAATATTCAGAGACTGGATTATACCAGCTTGGATAAGGTTGGTACATCAACACTTATCACCAGAATGACTAGCGATGTTAATCAGCTTCAGAACGGTGTGAACATGGTACTCAGATTGTTCCTTCGTTCGCCTATTGTAGTGTTTGGCGCGATGATTATGGCTTTTACAATTGATGTAAAGGCAGCACTCATTTTTGTCTGCGCTATACCGCTTTTGGCTATTATTGTGTTCGGTATTATGCTTATCAGTATGCCTTTGTTTAAGAAGGTTCAAGGAGGACTCGATAAGGTTCTCGGACATACCAGGGAGAATCTTACAGGTGTACGAGTAATCCGTGCATTTAATCTTCAAAACAGTGAGCTTTCCACCTTCGAGGAGGAAAATAAGAAGCTGACTAAGATGCAGACACATGTAGGTCGTTTCAGCGCACTTACCAATCCTTTGACATATGTGATTGTAAACGGTGCAATCATTGCATTGATTTATGTCGGTGCTGTAAGGGTTAACTCAGGAGCACTTACTCAGGGTCAGGTAGTTGCTATTATCAATTATATGAACCAGATTCTGGTTGAGCTTGTAAAGCTTGCTAATCTTATTGTACTGATGACCAAGGCTGCAGCCTGCGGCGATCGTGTAAATAAGGTATTGAAGATGGATAACGGTGCCAGAGAAGCATACGGAGTTGCTACAAATGAAAGTAGCAATGTTGCCGGTGGCAAGGCATCTGACAGAGCAAACAGTGCATACATGGTATTTGATCACGCAGGGCTTACCTACGATGGCGCCGGTGATGCTACTTTGACCGATATGGACTTTACGGTTGAAAAGGGACAGACAGTCGGTATTATAGGTGGTACCGGTTCGGGTAAGAGTTCGCTGGTTAATCTTATTCCCGCATTGTATCCTGCAACGGAAGGTGCGGTATATCTTGAAGGTGAGAATTTGTTGCAGATAGACAGCGGCAGACTTCGTGAGAAAATCGGTATAGTTCCTCAGAAAGCAGTTCTTTTTAAGGGAACTATCAGAAGTAATCTTCTGTGGGGCAAAAAGGATGCAACCGATGAGGAGCTCTGGAAAGCATTAGAAATTGCACAGGCAACAGAAGTTGTAAAGGGTAAAGACGGAGAACTGGATGCCGAGGTGGAGCAGAACGGTAGAAACTTCTCAGGAGGTCAGCGTCAGAGACTTACCATTGCAAGAGCACTGGTCGGTATGCCTGAAATCCTTATTTTGGATGACAGTGCATCAGCACTTGACTATGCAACAGATGCCAAACTTCGCAAGGCTTTATCGGAGATTAAGGATTCAACTGTATTTATCGTTTCGCAGAGAGCTTCATCTGTAAAGAATGCAGATAAAATCATTGTACTTGATGATGGCAAGATTGTCGGAATCGGTACGAATGATGAACTCCTTAAGAATTGTGAGATATATCAGGAGATTTATTATTCTCAGTATCAAAAGGAAAATGAAAGGGAGGGCGCATAAATGGCAGATAAGAAAAAATCCCTTCCTAAGGGTGAGACAAAAAAGACTATCGGCAAGATTTTCAGATATATCAAGAGATATATTCCGATACTCATTATTTCAATATTACTTGCCGGAGTAATAGTTGTTCTTACATTGATGATTCCCGTATTGACCGGTAATGCGGTTGATTTGCTTTTGGCAGGTAAAGGAAATATCGACTTTGATGCCGTATTTGCGGTCATGATTCAGATTGGTGTGATAATGCTTGCAACTGCGCTTGCACAGTGGATTATGAATACCTGCAACAACCATATTACATATCATGTGGTTAAGGATATCAGAAATGATGCTATGAAGAAGATGCAGGTTCTTCCTTTGTCATACCTCGACAGACAGGCTACCGGAGATATTGTCAGTCGTATAGTAGCGGATGTAGATACTTTTGCCGATGGTTTGCTTATGGGATTTACACAGTTGTTTACCGGTGTGCTTACAATCATTGGTACATTAGTATTCATGCTCAGAACCAGCTGGGTTGTAACTATCGTGGTTGTAGTGGTTACTCCTTTGTCGTTCTTTGTGGCAAAATTTATTGCTACGCATACTCATGATTTCTTCCAGAAGCAGTCCAAGGTAAGAGCAGAGCAGACCGCACTTATTGAGGAGATGGTGGGCAATCAGAAGATTGTAAAGGCATTTTCACGTGAAGATGATGTTCAGGAACAGTTTGATGAAATCAATGACAGACTTCATGATGCTTCGCTTAAAGCTGTATTTTATTCATCACTTGTTAATCCAAGCACCAGATTTGTCAATTCGATTGTATATGCATTGGTAGCGGTGCTCGGAGGCTTCTATGTAATAAAGAGTATGAGCGATGGTACCGCAGCATTCACTGTAGGTGAGTTGACTTGTTTTTTGGCGTATGCAAACCAGTATACCAAGCCATTTAATGAGATTACCGGAGTTATTACAGAGCTTCAGAATGCAATTGTATGTGCTTCACGTATCTTTGAATTTATCGAGACTGATGCCGAGGTTGCTGAAGCAGAAGATGCTCATGTGCTTGAAAAAGCGGTTGGTAATGTTAAGCTTGACAAGGTTGAGTTTAGATATGTACCCGATAAGCCACTTATTAAGAATTTCAGTCTGGATGTTCAGCCCGGAAAACGTGTTGCGATAGTAGGACCTACAGGATGTGGTAAGACTACTGTAATCAATCTGTTGATGCGTTTCTATGATGTTGATGAAGGTACTATATCTGTTGACGGATATGATATCGAAAAGCTCACCAGACACAGCCTCAGAAGCAATTACGGAATGGTACTTCAGGAGACCTGGCTCAAGGCCGGTACTATCAGAGAAAATATTGTTATGGGTAAGCCTGATGCAACAGATGAAGAAATCGTCAAAGCAGCAAAGGCCGCTCATTCACATGGATTTATCAAGAGACTTCCGAACGGATATGATACTGTTATCGGTGAGGACGGCGGTATGTTATCTCAGGGCCAGAAGCAGCTTTTGTGTATTACACGATTGATGTTATGCCTGCCGCCTATGCTTATTCTTGATGAAGCTACCAGTTCTATCGATACCAGAACAGAGATTCATATTCAAAATGCATTTGCTACCATGATGAAGGGCAGAACAAGCTTTATCGTTGCACACAGACTGTCTACCATCAAGGAAGCTGATATTATACTTGTTATGAAGGATGGAAACATTATTGAGCAGGGCAATCACGAAAGCTTACTCGCTCAGGGTGGATTCTATTCAGAACTTTATAACAGTCAGTTCGCAATATAATATAAAGGAGTAATCATGTTACCTAAGGATCCTACGATTTTGTTAAGTATGATAAATATGAAGCTCAGAGATCAATATTCATCCCTTGATGACTTATGTGATGATCTTGATGAGAGTAAGGCTGAGATAGAGGAAATACTGGCAAAGGCCGGCTATAAGTATAATGCCGACAGCAATCAGTTTAAGTAAAACTATTTTCCGGAGATTATTGCAATGACTATTAAGGAAGCTGTTGAAGGTAAAAAAATTCTTATATGGGGTTACGGACGTGAAGGTAAATCCTCAGAGCGGTATTTGCAGCAATTTTGCAACTGTGAGTTGATAGATACCTATGAAGGAACTATAGATGGAATTGATGAGGATAAGTATGACCTTATCTTAAAGAGTCCCGGAATTGTCATGGATGGAGACAGACCTAAATATACGTCACAGACAGAGCTGTTCCTCAGCCAGTATCGTAATCAGGTAATCGGTATCACGGGAACAAAAGGAAAAAGTACCACTTCGGCTATGATGGCTCACGTTTTGGCTGATTGCACCGACAAAAATGTAATTCTTCTCGGAAATATTGGACTTCCGTGCATGGATTATTGTTCTGAGATTACAGATGACACGATTATTGTGTTTGAGATGTCATGCCATCAGCTCAAGCATACTAAAGTATCACCGCATATTTCTATATTCTTGAATTTGTATGAGGAGCATCTGGACTATTACAAGACTATGGATGCATATTTTACAGCCAAGAGTCATGTTGCATCTTATCAGAATGAAAATGATTACTATTTTTGCGGTGAAAATGTTCCTGATTTTGCCACAAATGCAAAAAAGTTTGTTATCGATAAGAATGGAATTGGCGGTAATGAATTAAAAATATACGGTGAGCACAATCAGCTCAATGCTAAATTTGTCCGCACAATAGCAGTTGAAGTATTCGGATGCAAGGATAGTGATGTGTCGGCCTCGTTGAAGACCTTTACCGGTTTGCCTCACAGATTACAAAGTGTTGGAGAATATAGGGGTATTGGGTGGTATGACGACTCCATTTCTACAATTCCTGAGGCTGCAATTAGTGCTCTTGAAAGCATTCCCGGTGTGTATTCAATACTGATAGGGGGAATGGACAGAGGTATATCCTATGAAATTCTTGAGGACTATATGATTGCTCATCGTGAGTATCAGTATATCTGCATGTATGAAACAGGTCGAAGAATAGCGGAGGAAATAGCTAAAAAGTTAGTGGTGAATTCATCGAATGCAGATAAAATCTTAACCAATATGGTGGTTGTGGATGATCTTGCACAGGCTATTAACAAGGCGGTTGAATTGACTCCCGCAGGAAGAGGATGTGTAATGTCGCCAGCAGCTGCTTCATATGGATATTTTAAGAATTTTGAGGAACGCGGTGAAGTTTTTTGCGATATTATAAAAAACTACACTAAAATCTGAAAAACTATGAAAAAGTTATAAACAAATTACGAAATCAATTCATTTTTTGTGAAATATATAGTATAATTCATATATTGAGATCTTCAAAATATGTCGCAAGATTGAAAGGGGATTATATATGTCAAAGGTAACAGAAATAAAATCTCGTTTGGAAGATAAGATTTTAGCAACGGCAAGTTTATCACAAAAAGGAATTGTAAATAAAAGAGCAATTATCAATGCATCTATACTAAATGGATTGATAGGAGTTGCTTATTTGATAGAAGGAATTGACGGTAACAGATCTTGGCTTTACGCAGGTCTTGTAGTGGCATTGTGTATAATTCCTATTGTATTATCAATTTTGATATACAAAAAGAAAAAGGATTGTCCGAAGGCCATAATGAGAACATTGGGAATCGGATATACGGTTATTTATACTGTTGTTCTTTTTACGGCTCAAAATGATTTGGTTTTCACATATCTTTTCCCTATGTTGTTGGTATTGCAGCTGTTTAGCAACCTTCGTTTTGTTATAATCATCGGATGCGGAGCTACAATAGAGAACATTGTAGATGTAATTATTAAGGTAGCTCACGGAAGAACAGCTCCTGCGGATATCACTACATATGAGATTCAGATTTTGCTTGTAATTTTGAGTGTAGTTTTCTTTATTTCCGTAAGCACTATCTCACAGAAACTTGCTGATATCAGAACTGCACGTCTTGAGACCGAAAAGGTGAAGACTTCCGATTTACTTGAGAACGTTCTTAAGACTTCTAAGGATATGGCAGGCAATGTCGTTAACGTTAATTCTAAGATGGATGGCGTAAAGGATGCAATGGCTCATACACTTGAGTCTATGTCTGAGGTAAGCCAGGGAACAGCAGAGACTGCACAGGCTATTCAGAATCAGCTTGTAAAGACAGAAGAGATTCAGGAATATATTGATTCTGTACAGAATGCTACCGGAGTTATCAATGAAAATATGAACACCACTGCAGAGGCTATTGATAATGGCGGAAAGCAGATTGATAATCTTAATTCACTCACCAGAAAATCTCAGAAGGCAGGCAATGAGGTTGCTTCTTCTTTGGAGGTCTTCAGAGAGACTACCGGCAAGATGAACAGCATCACTGAGTTGATTACAAATGTTGCTGAGCAGACCAGCCTCCTTGCTCTTAATGCAAGTATCGAGGCTGCAAGAGCAGGTGAAGCAGGTAAGGGATTTGCTGTAGTTGCTTCAGAGATTTCTAATCTTGCAGGTCAGACTACTCAGGCTACCGGTAATATTAATGAGCTTATTGAGCAGATTACCGGACAGCTCAACGGAATGGTTGAAAGTATCAATAATTTGATTGAAAGTAATGTACAGCAGGCTGAATCGGCCGGCAAGACAGCAGAGAGCTTTGAGACTATTTCAAAGAACATTGAACAGGTTAAGATTCAGGCTGAACAGCTCAACGGTATCGTTGATAATTTGGCTGTATCAAATAAGGAAATTGTGGATTCTATTCAGACAATTTCAGCAATCACCGAGGAGGTTAGTGCTCATTCCAATGAGACCTATACTGCCAGTGAATATAATAAAGATACAATTGAGGAGATTACTGTACTTGTCAATGAGCTGAGCAATGAAGCAGAGCAGCTCAATGCAATGCAGGTATAAGATGGACCAGCTTAATTTATTTGATTACATGAGTAATAATACGCGCGATAAGGAGTCGCCTCTGGCGGCAAGGATGCGTCCCAAAACTATCGATGAGGTGGTTGGACAGGAGCATATACTTGCCAAGGATAAGCTCCTTTATCGTGCCATTAAAGCAGATAAGCTTAGCTCACTTATTTTCTACGGACCTCCCGGAACCGGTAAGACTACACTTGCAAAAGTAATAGCCGGAACCACCAGTGCTGAGTTCACACAGCTGAATGCAACTGTGGCCGGCAAAAAGGATATGGAGGAAGTGACCGCACGCGCCAAAGAGACTTTGGGAATGTACGGAAAACGGACGATTCTTTTTATAGACGAGATTCACCGTTTTAATAAGGGACAGCAGGATTATCTGCTTCCTTTTGTTGAAGACGGAACTTTGATTTTAATCGGCGCGACTACAGAAAATCCGTATTTTGAAGTGAACGGTGCGCTTATTTCGAGATCGCTTATATTTGAATTGAAGCCTATACCAAAGGACAAAATTGTTGATCTTATTAAAAGAGCGGTTACTGATTCTGACAGAGGAATGGGTTCGTATAAAGCAGTTATAGATGATGAAGCTGCAGAGTTCCTGGCAGATATTGCGGGCGGTGATGCGAGACATGCGCTCAATGCGGTTGAACTGGGAGTAATGTCTACACCGCGTTCGGATGACGGTTTGATACATATTACCCTGGATGTGGCTTCGGAATGTATACAGAAGCGAGTGGTAAAATACGATAAAAACGGAGATAACCATTACGATACAATTTCCGCTTTTATTAAGAGCATGAGAGGTTCGGATCCCGATGCGGCCTTGTATTATCTGGCGCGTATGCTTTATGCCGGTGAGGATATTAAGTTTATAGCCAGAAGAATAATGATATGCGCTTCAGAGGATGTGGGCAATGCAGATCCTATGGCATTGGTGGTAGCTACCAATGCATCTCTTGCAATCGAGAGAATCGGCATGCCGGAAGCACAGATTATATTGGGACAGGCAGTTTCTTATGTTGCTACTGCACCTAAGTCCAATGCAGCTTACGGAGCGATTGAGGCGGCGATGAATGAAGTGGCAACGAGCGGAAACCTGACCATACCGGCACATTTGCAGGATGCTCATTACAAGGGGGCTGAGAAGTTGGGACACGGAACAGGATATTTATATTCGCATAATTATCCAAATCACTATACAAAACAGCAGTATCTTCCTTATGAACTGAATGGTAAGGAATTTTATAAGCCTGACGGTAACGGTTATGAGGTCAAGATTCGAGAGCATATGGCTCGAATCAGAAAAGAAGCCGGTCAGGAACCGGCTCAGTGGGAAGAATAGATTATTATTTCAGCCACCTGTTTTTGACAGGTGGTTGCTTTATGTATATGATTAATCGGATACTTAACCAATTCTTAAACGATAGAGGACTTTTTTCTTAACCGTATATAGATATATATTGATATTGTAAAATCGATTTTTATATTGTGAGGGAAATATGTACAACATATTAATATGTGATGATGACAAAGATATTGTAAATGCGCTTAAGATATATCTGACCAATCCTGAATACGTTATTTTTACCGCATATAACGGTCAGGAGGCTGTGGATATAATAAAAGAAGGAAACATTCATCTTGTTCTGATGGATATCATGATGCCGGTAATGGACGGGATCTCGGCTATGGTTAAAATCAGAGAGATGTCAAACCTTCCTGTGATTCTTTTGACGGCCAAGAGTGAGGATACCGATAAAATACTTGGTCTCAACGTCGGCGCTGATGATTATATTACAAAGCCTTTTAATCCTGTAGAGGTATTGGCACGTGTGAATTCTCAGCTTCGCAGATATATGCAGTTGGGATCTGCCAAGGTTGAGAGTGACGAAATCGTGATAGGCGGCATAACTTTGAACGAGAAAAGCCGCAGAGTCTTTGTTGACGGTGAACCGGTAATGTTTACACCGAAGGAATTCGAAGTACTCAGATTCCTGATGAAGAATGCCGGTGAAGCGTTCACTCCGGGAGATATTTTCAAGGCAGTATGGAATGAGGAACCTCTATCGGGAGATAAGACGGTTGCCGTACATATCAGACATATTCGTGAAAAGATTGAAATTGACCCCGCCGATCCGAGATATCTTAAGGTAATATTCGGACAGGGTTATATTATGGAAAAACGTTAGTATTTGAGGATGTGAAATGGATTTAGAAGAGAAGGCTGTAGTAGGCAAAGCGAAAAATAAAATACCGTACAAAGTTATGGGAACACCGGCTTTTAAGGTGTTTATGCTTGTGGGAATACTGATTTTTACTGCGTTGCTTGCGGCTTCAATTGCATTTGCTACCATTATGTATAGGTCCGGTGTGTTTGAAATCGGCTACAGTGAGAAGGATATTATTTATAATAAAATCGGTGCACAAGGGTGGAATGATGCCTACAAGTTACTGGATTCATATATGGATGATGACCTGTATTACATGCAGTATATGGTTGATAATACCAATATTATGAGCGTGGAAGTGTCTTATGCAGAGGAAACCGGTTACTATGATGAACACGGTTATTACTATGCGACAAGTTATTTCCCCGAATACGAAGTAGTATATACATATGGTAATAACGAAGGTAAGAGTACATTCTACAATTATGATGCTGTAGCGTGGGAATGTAATGACGACGGAGTGGAAAGTACTTATTTACTTAATATATATATTGATCCGGATTTGCCGGTAGCAGATAATTACAGTACATCCATTTGGTTGTTACATATTTTGTGCAAGCTCAGATACGGTATATTTGCATTGGGTGTTGTCTTCGGTTTGGTTATTATGTTGCTGTTTGTTGAATTGATGACTTCAATGGGACACACCAAGGGAACGGTTGATATTCATCAAGGATTTGATGCAAAGTTTCCGTTTGATTTGCTTACAGTAATAATGATAGGTGGTTGCTACATAGCGATACATTTATTTAATGAGTACTTAACCCCAATTATGTTTAGGGTATTTTCGGCTGTATTGGCGGAGACTGTGCTTTTGCTCTGGTGCATGAGTTTTGCATCCAGAATAAAGAATCATGACGTGATTAAGTCTTTACTGGTTACCAAGATTTTTACGCTGATCATCAAGCTTCTTAAGTATGTTCCTTTGGTGTGGAAGCTTACATTGATAGGACTTGCATTTGCGGCTTCCAATACATTTCTTGTATTTTGGATGGCTAACGGAAGAAGATACGGATTTTGGGTAGAAAGAGATATCGCATTTGTTTTGTGGGTGATATTGACTATATTGGAAGTCTTTGCTCTCATTTATATAGGTGTGATGCTTAAACGTCTGCAAAAAGCCGCACAGGACATGGCAGACGGGAAAAATGATGCGACACTAAATGATAAATGGATGCTTCCTGTATTTAAAGAACATGCCCGGAATCTTAAGGGGATTCATGAAGGTATGAATATCGCTACGGAGAAGCGAATCAGCAGTGAAAAAATGCAGGCCCAATTGATTACCAATGTATCTCATGATATCAAGACTCCTCTGACTTCTATTATCAATTACTCAAATCTGATTTGTAATGAGAAGAGTGATAACGAGAGGATTAATGAATATGCTGAGGTTCTCGGAAGACAGTCTGTAAAGCTCAAGAGACTGCTGGAAGATATCGTAGAGGCCTCGAAAGCTTCATCAGGTAATTTGGAGGTTAATTGTGTACCCTGTACGGCAGGTA
>JAKSRV010000043.1 GCA_024403435.1 Lachnospiraceae bacterium | reverse complement strand
GATTAAAGACCTGGTATTATACTACCAATTTGCATCAGGGAGCATTTATGCTTCCCAAGTACGTAGAAGACCTTCTTGAAGAAGAGGAAGGTAAGAAAACTAGAAATTCGGAGGAGTAAAAATGAGTAGATTAATGATTATCGGTTGTGGCGGTGTTGCTTCTGTAGCTATTCACAAGTGCTGCCAGAACAGTGATGTATTTGATGAAATAATGATTGCAAGCCGTACCGTATCAAAGTGTGATGCACTTAAGGCTAAGCTTGAAAAGATAAGCAAGACCAAGATTACTACCGCACAGGTTAATGCAGACAGTGTACCTGAACTGGTAGCATTGATTAAGTCATATCAGCCCACCGCAGTACTTAATCTTGCACTTCCTTATCAGGATCTTACCATCATGGATGCATGCCTTGAGTGTGGCGTAGACTATATCGATACAGCCAATTATGAGGCAGAGGATATCAACGATCCTGTATTTAAGGAGAGATATGAGAAGAGATGCAAGGAGCTTGGTTTCTCTGCATACTTCGATTATTCATGGCAGTGGGATTATCAGGAAAAGTTCAAGAATGCAGGACTTACCGCACTTCTCGGAACCGGTTTTGATCCCGGTGTAACCTCTGTATTTGCAGCATATGCTAAGAAGCATTATTTCGATGAGATTCATACCATTGATATTCTCGACTGCAACGGTGGTGATCACGGATATCCTTTTGCTACCAACTTTAACCCTGAGATTAACTTGAGAGAAGTATCTGCACCCGGTTCATATATGGAGAACGGTAAGTGGATAGAAATCCCTGCGATGAGCATCAAGAGAGAGTACAACTTTGAAGGTGTAGGTATGAAGGATATGTACCTTCTCCATCACGAGGAGATAGAGGCGCTCGGAAGAAATATGCCCGAAGTAAAGAGAATCCGTTTCTTTATGACCTTCGGACAGAGCTATCTGACACATATGAAGTGCCTTGAGAATGTGGGTATGCTTTCTACAGAGCCCGTTAATTTCAACGGAACTCAGATTGTACCTATACAGTTCTTGAAAGAGCTTCTTCCCGATCCTGCAAGTCTCGGCCCCAGAACCGTAGGAAAGACCAATATCGGATGTATCTTTACCGGTATTAAGGACGGCAAGGAGAAGACTCTCTATATCTACAATGTATGTGATCACCAGGAGTGCTACAAGGAAGTAGAGTCTCAGGCTATATCATATACCACAGGTGTACCCGCAATGATCGGTGCAATGATGGTAGTAACCGGACAGTGGAAACAGCCCGGCGTGTTTACCACCGATGAGTTTGATCCCGATCCTTATATGGAAGCACTCAATAAGTGGGGCCTTCCCTGGGTAGTAGACGAGAACCCTGTTCTCGTTCCCTAATTGATTATTGATTAATATGGTAATCTGCCTGCGATTGAGTATTGTAGGCAGATTATTTGGAGAATATGAATGAAAATAAATGAAATTCCCACACCGGCTTATGTAATCGATGAGAAGAAGCTGAGAGAGAATTTGGAGATCCTTAATCGTGTGCAGGAGGCAGCAGGCTGTCATATTCTGCTGGCACAGAAAGCTTTTTCTGCATTCGCAGAGTATCCGATGATAAAGAAGTATCTGTCAGGTACCACTTCAAGCGGTTTGTTCGAAGCACGTCTCGCATATGAGGAGATGGGCGGAGAGGTACACGTATATGCACCTGCATTTAAGGAGAAAGATCTGCTTGAACTGGTTCGTATTTGTGACCACATCACTTTTAATTCTGTTGCACAGGTAAAAAAATACGCTGCAATGGCTATAGAGGCCTCAAAAAAGCTCCATGGCAATCCTTATGCGGAACAGGGGATAATGCTTCTTAATGAGCCTCCTGTGATGCCTGAAAGACTTAGTCTGGGTCTTAGAATCAATCCTGAATGTTCTACTCAGGGAGATCATGCAATTTATGATCCATGTGCCCCGGGTTCACGATTGGGGGTCACATTTGATGTATTCAAAAAGGCTGTAGAAGATGATCCTCATGTGCTTGATTATATTGAGGGACTTCATTTCCATACTTTGTGTGAGCAAAATTCTGATGATTTGGTAACTACCTTCGAGGCATTTGAGAAAAACTTCGGACCGTATCTTAAAAAGATGAAGTGGCTTAATATGGGCGGCGGTCATCATATAACCAGAGCCGATTATGACAGGGAAAAGCTCATTGGTTTGATTAAAAGAATTAAGAACGATTATGATGTGGAAGTATATCTTGAGCCTGGAGAAGCTATAGCCCTCAATGCAGGTTATCTTGTTACAGAGGTACTTGATATCGTAGAGAATAGTATCAATACACTTATACTTGATGCATCTGCGGCATGTCATATGCCCGATGTATTGGAGATGCCCTACAGACCACCTCTTAAGGACAGCGGTGAAGCAGGGGAGAAAGCGTATACTTACAGACTGTCTTCATATACCTGCCTTGCGGGAGATATTATCGGTGACTATTCCTTTGACAAGGAGATGAAAATCGGTGACAAGCTTTACTTTGAGGATATGGCTATATATTCGATGGTAAAGAACAATACCTTTAACGGTATACCGCTTCCGGATATCTGTGCTATGGATGATAGTGGCGAGTGCAGACTGATCAAGCGTTTCGGATATGAGGATTTTAAGGGAAGATTATCGTAAGAGGTATGATTTCAGGATGAATTATTTTAAGTCTATACCGACAGAAGATGGATACAGAATGCCGGGAGAATATGAAAAGCATAAAGGTACGATGCTCATATGGCCCGTAAGACCCGGTTCGTGGGTTGGAGCCGGCAAAGATGCTAAGAAAACCTTTACGGAGATTGCAAACGCATTGTCCGAGCATGAAGAAGTATATCTTCTTTGCGGGGAAGAATATCTTGAAGAGGTCAAATCTGTATTTGAAGGAAACAGTAATGTAATTCCCATGGTGATTGATACGGATGATGCATGGTCACGAGATGTCGGACCTACGTGTGTGGTGAATGACGAAGGTGACGTCAGAGGTATCGATTGGAGCTTTAATGCATGGGGCGGTACTTATGATGGATTGTATGCTTCATGGGATAAAGATGATGCAGCGGCAGCAGCACTATGCGAGAGACTCGGAATGGATTGCTATAATGCCAAGCATCTGGTACTGGAAGGCGGATCGATTCACAGTGACGGTGAAGGCACGGTATTGGTCACAGAGAGCTGCTTGTTAAGTCCGGGCAGAAATCCTCATATGAGTAAAGCTGATATTGAGAATGAACTCAAGAAGTATTTAAATGCACAGAAGGTTATATGGCTTCCGAGAGGAATTGAGGGAGATGAGACCAACGAGCATGTTGATAATGTATGTGCATTTGTAAGACCGGGAGAGGTTGTCCTCGCATGGACAGACGATGAATCGGATATACAGTGGGGGCCTTCCAATGAGTCATTGAAGGTATTGCTTAACGAGACGGATGCCAAGGGGAGAAAGCTTACGGTTCATAAGCTCCCTATCCCCAAGAGTCCTGTCTGCATTACCGAGGAGGAACTTGCCGGACTTGAATTTGAGGAAGGTGAAGATGTACGTGAGGCAGGTGAAAGACTCGCGGCAAGCTATGTGAATTTTTATATTGCTAACGGAATCATTTTGCTCCCTCAGTTCGGAGATGTGAACGATACGGTGGCGGCTAAAATATTGGGAGATTTATTCCCTGACAGAAAAATAGTAGGAATACAGGCGCGTTCGATAATAGTCGGAGGCGGTAACATACATTGTATTACCCAGCAGATACCTGCAGGTAAGTGATAGTGAGGACGGATATGAGAAAAGTAACTGTGGCAGCAGTACAGATGTCATGCAGTAATGTGGTGGCAGAGAATATATCAAAAGCAGATAGAATGGTGCGTGAGGCAGCAGCCAAAGGGGCTCAGATTATACTTCTTCCCGAGCTTTTTGAGAGGCAGTATTTTTGCCAGGAAAGACGTTATGAGTATTATGATTTTGCAAAATCTGTTGATGAGAATGATGCGGTGCTTCATTTTAAGCAGCTGGCAAAAGAACTTGGAGTAGTAATACCCGTCAGCTTTTATGAGCGTGATATTAATGTTCTTTACAACAGTATTGCAGTGATTGATGCAGACGGAACGGTGCTTGGCGTATATCGCAAGACTCATATTCCGGATGATCATTTTTATCAGGAGAAATTCTATTTTACGCCAGGTGATACAGGCTTTAAAGTGTGGGACACACGTTTGGGCCGAATCGGTATAGGAATTTGTTGGGATCAGTGGTTCCCGGAGACTGCAAGAGCTATGGCAGTGCAGGGAGCGGAGCTTTTATTTTATCCTACCGCCATCGGAAGTGAGCCCATTATTGAATGTGACAGTATGCCTCATTGGCGCAGATGCATGCAGGGACATGCTGGAAGCAATCTGATACCTGTAATAGCTGCCAACAGAATCGGCAGAGAAGATGTTAAGCCCTGTAAGGAGAACAACAACCAGGAATCGGCACTCGTATTCTACGGATCATCATTTATGTCAGATGAGACCGGTGAATTGGTACAGAACGCTTCAAGAGACAAAGAGGAGGTATTGATTTATACCTATGACCTTGATGAGATAGAGGTTAACAGACTCAGCTGGGGCATATTCAGAGACAGAAGACCTGAATGCTATAGTGTAGTGGCAAGGAGTTGAGTATGTTTTTTCAGGAAGACAATACATACAAGGATATAAGAGAAAAATCTCTTGATCAGTGGCTTGAAGATATGGAAAAGCATGAGGATGTTGCAGTGCGTGGCGGTGTTCCTCTTGTCAGAGATTATATTCGTACACTGAAGGAAGAGAACAAGCGATTGGCAGATGAGAATCAGCTTAAAAATTCTTACTTAAAAAAGCTTTCAAAACGTGCCAACCAATAATAATTGATGTATAATTTTAATATCATCGGTTCCGGGAGGAGTGCAGCCATGAGCTGTATTGTCGGTGTCCAGGTGCACATTTTTGGTATTCCCTGTGGAGCACGCGACAGCCGGTGTATTTGTTTTATAGAAAATTTTGAGGTGAAAGATGCTTTTGGAAACTACACTTGCTATGGGCACCGTATTTGCCGCAGGCGCTATTGTTTGGGTGGTTGTAGGATTGGTGGTAGTGGTTGCTGCCGCTGTAATCGTATCATCTGTTACAAGAGGGCTTAAAAGGGCAAAGAGAAAGATTCATAGAGAAATCACCAATTCTGTTACTTCTCAGATAATTAAGACTGTGGCCGGTCCTATGAACCGCGGCGATATAAATATGAGTGGAATCATGAAGCAGGCAGTGACAGAGTCTATGGAGGAGCAACCAAAGTCAGTATCGGGAGCCACTTCTTTGATGTTGCCCAGAATTATCAGAGATTTCCCTGATTTTGAGTATGATGAGATGAGAGAGAGAACTAAGCTTTTGCTTAAATCGTATCTTGACGCGATTACTCAGAATAATGCGGATATATTGACAGATGCCGGAGATGAGATAAAGCAGAATGTACGCAATATTATTGCTGACCTGGAGAATAACAGACAATCAAGACATTTTGACAGTATCAAAATACATCAGACCGAGATTAAGAATTACAACAAGACTGCGGGCAGATGTGTTATAACTTTTGATTTATCGGTTGAGTATTATGATTACACTACCGATACTGCAGGAAATATTATAACAGGCAGTAAAACTTCAAAGCATCAGTCGCGATACAACATAGATTTGATATATGTGCAGGATAGAGAGATTGTCGAACAGAGCGGTTCTAATGCAATAGGCATCAATTGTCCCAACTGCGGAGCTCCGCTTTCTATGCTCGGAGCCAAAACATGCAGCTATTGCGGAACCGGCGTTGTAGATATTAATCTGCGTGCATGGACATATAATCGAGTAAAAGAATTTGTGAGATAAGTCTTGCGAATGTGTTGTAATCTGAGAGATAAAGATATTGATAAGAATAGAATGTGAGGATGGAATAGAATGGAGACATGGTATTATGTGGTGGTAAGCATTGACGGTGATTATGCGAACCTCAAGAGAACCGATATAGAATCTGATGACATAAAGCTTGTTGCCAGAGCATTGCTTCCGGCTGAAATAGTTGAAGGAAGTAATCTCAAATATGAGTATTTTCAATATGAGATAATCTGATATTGTGGTATTATTGAAAGGACGCAGATGCGTCCTTTTCTATTAATAAATTGGGAGACTTAAAATGAAAAAAGCGAGCAAAATATTATTAATTATTCTTGCATTGATAATAATAATCGGCGGTAATGTGGCATTTTATGTTATCAGGGCACAGAAGGAAAAGCAGGTATCACAGGATGAAAATGTGAGCCAAAGCGGTGAGGACATAGATACATCATCGGTAGGAAACGATAATGTGAACGGTGAGGCAGATGGCTCAAATGGAACTGATTCTGATTTAACGGATACGTTAAACGATTCAAGTGAAGACGATGCGACAGATAGTGGTGATAATCAGTCCGACAGTGTAAGCGAAGAGGATTTCTATGCTGATATAACAATGACCGGAAGCTGGGGCGAAAACAATTCCAGTGGACAGTATTCGGTGTATTTGGTTAACAATTCGACGCTTACTGTGGACGGATGGACTCTGACGATTGAAATAGGTGATGGTGCATCTGTGGAAAATCTGTGGGGCGGTGAATACTCTGTGGCAGACGGAGTGCTTACAATAACACCCGCAGACTACACCAAAGTAGTTAGTGCAGGCGGAAAGGCTGAGATTGGTTTTATTGCTTCAAATGTTAAAAAAGATATAACTTATGTTTTGGAATCACAGAATACCTATTCTGCGGGAACATCAAGTGCAGGTACTAATAACAATAACGGCAATTCTAATAATAGCAATGGTGGCAACGGACAGGCAGCGGTTGCGGCTAATGCATTGGAGGTACCGGCACCCACTACCGACGACTGGCTCTCTGTCAGCGGGACAGATATTGTTGATTCGAAGGGTAAGAAGGTATGGCTTACCGGTGTTAACTGGTTTGGATACAATACAGGAACAAACACCTTTGACGGATTGTGGACAAGTGACCTCAACACATCTATTCAGGGAATTGCGGACCACGGTTTTAATCTGATTCGAGTGCCTATATCTGCAGAACTTATTCTGCAGTGGAAGAACGGCCAGGCACCTATGGCTAACTTTAATCAGGCAACCAATTATTATCTTGTAGGAATGGATAGTCTTGAAATTTGGGATTATGTGGTTGGACAGTGCAGAGCATGCGGTATCAAAATTATGATTGATATCCACAGTGCCGAGACCAATGCTTCCGGACATAACATCAATATGTGGACCACAAGCAAGATTTCTACGGCTCAGTATCAGGAGGCATTGGTATGGATGGCTGACAGATACAAGAATGATGATACTATTATTGCTTATGACCTTAAGAACGAACCCCACGGCAAGCCTTATGAGGGTTCAGCTGCAGCTATTTGGAATGATTCAACAGCTGCCAACAATTGGAAGTATGTGGCAGAGACTACAGCTCTAAAGGTGCTTGAGGCTAATCCAAACGTACTTATCATGGTTGAAGGTACAGAGATTTATCCCATTGATATTACTAAAAACGGTGATTATCATTCAACCGATGATGACGATTACTATTTTAACTGGTGGGGAGGTAACTTAAGAGGTGTAGCGGATTATCCTATCAATCTTGGTAAATACCAGAATAAACTTGTATATTCACCTCACGATTACGGTCCGACGGTCTATCAGCAGCCTTGGTTCTATTCGGGATACAATTACAATTCACTTATGAAAGATTGTTGGAAGGACAATTGGTTTTATATCTATGAGGATGATATTGCACCCTTGTTGATTGGAGAGTGGGGAGGATTTATGACCGAACCCAATATCACTTGGATGACTCATATGAGAACATTGATAGGTAATTATCATTTGAACCACACCTTCTGGTGCTTCAATGCCAATTCGGGAGATACCGGCGGATTGGTAAAAGATGACTTTACTACATGGGACAATGAAAAATACAATTTTGTAAAAGAAGTGTTATGGCAGGAAAACGGCAAGTTCATAGGACTTGACCATCAGATACCGCTTGGTCCTTCCGGAAATGGAATTACTCTGACTGAGGCCCGTGGATTGTAAGTGTATGATTTGAAGGGAGTAAAGGATGTCAAATACTGTTCGTGAGTATAAAGCTGATCTTGAAGCATATATAAGTGCGCATTATATAGAGCCGATAGCGGAAGTGACTGCAGATGATATTTGCAACAGCCGGGTATTCTATGAAATACCTGAGGAGATGCTTGAAACAGAATGCCTCGAGGTGGCAGAAGCCGAATGTCCGATGATGCCTAAGGCAGAATGCTTAATGATGTCTGAGGAGAAGTGCTCTCGCTTTGAATTTGATCCGCAGGATGATGATTCTTTTCTTGAGCTTGAAAGTAAGCTGAATGCCAGGATAGAACATCTTAAGGATACTTATTCGGAGTATCTGATGTATCTGATTGAGTCACGAGGAATGGTGCCGGCAGAAGTATATTCGAAAGCGGCAGTGGATAAAAAAGTATTCAGTAAGATTAAGAATAACGTCAATTATCATCCCAGCAAGCAGATTGCGATGCGCTTATGTATAGGAGCAAAGTTAAATATAGATGACAGTAGAGATTTGCTTGCAAGAGCCGGTTATACCTTTTCACCCTGTGATTTGGGAGATGTCATATTTGAGTTTTTTATTGAAAACGAGATATTCAGCATAGAAGATGTATCGTGGCAGTTTGAGGAGCATGGTCTTCCAAGCTTGTTGGATGATTTTTAATTTATAAACGATTAAAGGGTCGCCTGTCAGGCGACCTTTTTTTGATGTTCGAATGATATTATCGTCTCAACAGATAAACAAAGCAGGTAAAAACATCTGCAGCACAGGAAAGGTGAGGATAATATCATGAAAAAAGGATTAACAGAAATCGTATTTGTATTGGATAAGAGCGGATCAATGAGCGGTCTGGAGGCAGATACCATCGGAGGCTTCAATTCCTTTATCGAGAAGCAAAAGAAGGAGGAGGGTGAGGCATACGTATCAACAATACTGTTCAGCGATGACAGCGAGGTGGTGCATGACAGAGTATCAATCGATAGCGTGAATAAGATGACGGATGAAGATTATTATGTAGGCGGATGCACGGCACTTTTGGATGCCATCGGCGGAGCGATTGATCACATTGGAAATGTACACAAATATGCACGAGAGGAAGATGTTCCGGAAAAGACGATTTTTATCATAACCACTGACGGAATGGAAAATGCGAGCAAGAATTATAATTATAAAAAGGTCAAGAAATTAGTCGAAAGCCGAAAGGAAAAGAACGGATGGGAATTTATATTCTTAGGTGCCAATATTGATGCGGTAGAAGTGGCAGGCAGATTCGGTATAAACAGACAGCATGCGGTAAATTACGAGTGTGACGGAGCAGGTACGGCGCTTAATTATGCTGTACTCAGTAAAGTGGTTTCCACAGCCAGACGGGCTAAGAATGTAAAGGAAATGAATTGCTATATGGAGTCGGATGCTTGCCTTGAGGCTGTCAGAAATGATTATGACAGCAGACATAAAAAGTAAAAAATGATTAAAAATTCTTTAAAATTCGACATAAACGGGTTATTAACTGTTATAATTACAGATAATATATTTGAAATAGTCTTTGAAAGTAATTTTTGTTGAATGAAGAGAAAGAAACTTATGTGGGACAGATTGGACAATACAGCCAATCTGTTCCCTGTTATAACAAGCGAAAGTATGTCAAATGTATACCGAATGTCGGTAACACTTAAGGAAGACATCGACAGAGATTTATTGCAAAAATCAGTCGAGTTGGTGCTTCCTTATTTTGACATGTTCAGATATAAGCTCAAAAAGGGTATTTTCTGGTACTATTTTGAGGAAAATACCAGACCCTTCCCGCAGATTCAGGAAGAGTCTACTTATCCCTGTCAGTTTATAAATCAGTTGGAGAATAACGGCTATCTGTGCAGGGTTTCATATTTTCAGAAGAGGATTAATCTTGAGGTTTTTCACGCAATTGCCGATGGAAACGGTTCACTTCAATTCTTGAAGGAAATTACCTATCAATATCTAAGACTCAGGTATCCCGAGCAGTTTGCCGGTATGAACGACGGTCTTTCTCACAATACATCACTGGACAGAGAAGATGCATATTTGAAGAATTACAAGAAGAGTGCGAAGAAGCCTTACAGAGCTGCTCCGGCTGTTCTTATCAAGGGTAAAATGCTGCCCAAGGCATTCATCAGCCTGATGCATGGATATATCAATATTCCCGAGGTGAAGACTGTTGCCGCAAAATACGGTGTGACCATTAACCAATACCTTATAGGTTGTTTTGTGTGGGCAATATACAAGGAGGTGCTTAAGGGTATGCCTTCCAAGAAAGCTATTGCCATTGCAGTTCCGGTTAATCTTCGTAATTATTTTGATTCCGAGACAATGCGTAACTTCTTTGTTGTGGTGTCTTGCTCATTTTTGCCCGTTAAGGAAAGCTATACCTTTGAGGAAGTGCTGGCAGAATGCGCCGCAAGCTTGAAGGAACAGGTTACAAAAGAAAATCTCGAGAAGCGTTTTTCATATAACGTAGCGAACGAAAAGAATCTTGCGCTCAGAATGGTACCTTTGTTTGTTAAAGATATAGCTATTAATTCTATCTATTGGACATCGGCTAAGGCTAATACTTCAACTGTGACTAACATGGGTGTTTTTAAGGTCGATGAGCTTTACAGAGATTATATTGATATGTTCCACATAGCGCTGTGCATGTCAAAAGGACAGAATATAAAGGGGGCTATTTGTACCTATAACGATACTTTAGTGCTTACTTTCAGCAGTGCTATCGAGGAGACCAATATTCAGAAGGTGTTTTTCAGAAGACTTGCAGAGGATGGTCTGAATGTTTCGATAGAGACCAATGGTGTAGTGTATGAATAAATGTATGAAATGTAATATTGAGATACGAGATGATTCAGCGGTATGCCCTCTTTGCAAGAGAGTATTGTCAAGGGACACGACTCTTGAGGGTACGAGCAGGTCGGTGATGTATCCGCAATACAAGCAGACTGTTAAGAAATTGAGACTTGCGCAAAGAATTACGGTTTTTTCAGCTATAGTTGCAGAACTGATAGTGGTTCTTGTCAGTCTTAAAATCGATCTTGATTTGAAGTATGCAATAATGTCTGCTGCGGGACTTGCATTTGGCTGTTTTTCTTTTATTTTCTGTACCAGCCTAAACAGAAGCCTTCAGAACAAGATTGTAGTGGAGCTTGTGGTGGCTCAGATTTTGATTATAGTCATAGATGCTATGCTTGATTTCAAGGAATGGTCACTTCATTACGGTCTGCCCGGAGTAGTAATAGGTGTAGATATAGCCATGTTGGTATTGATTATTGTCAATTATACAGTGTGGATAGAGTACTTATTCTCGATTATATGGATTTTGTTCGACAGTCTTGTGTGTATGGCGTTATGTTTTGCTTTCGGAGATTTGTTCCCTTGGTACTCAATAATTGCGGCCGGTGTGACGGCTGCGTTCCTAGGCGGACTGATTGTAGTAGGTGACAAAGAAGCGCACAACGAATTACATAAAAGATTTCATTTCTAATCCGGGGGGCGGTGGAGAATGGCTGTCAAATCAGTAATTCCTAATTTGAAAAATGCAAAAAATATAAATAAAATGGTGGCTCTTTTCAATAAAGAGAACCTTTTGAAGACTCTGCTGGTGGAAAACCGACGCAACATAAGTGAGATAGATAAGGTTGTCAAATATCCGGAATATATGGATGTAAAGCGTATATGGATAGATGACATTCCGGCCCAGCTTTTATCATATAAAAGAGGTTTGACGGAGCTTCATAAGAAAAATTTTATACTGCCCGAGTCTGAGGATTGGATAGTATTGCAACTGCATGGCGGCGGATATATCAATGCTTTCAAAAAGCAGTATCACAATATGGCAGGCTTTTATGCAGAGGCGGGGAGAGGACTGCAGGTTTTGTCAATTGATTATAGAGTGGCACCGGAGAATCCATATCCTGCAGCACTCGAGGATGCTGTCAAAGCGTACAAATGGATGTTGGATGCAGCTTATGAGCCTAAGCATATAGTGGTTGCGGGAGATTCGGCAGGTGGTGGTCTGTCAATGAGTCTGGTTGCATATTTGAGAGATCACGGGATGCCGCTTCCTGCGGGAATTGTTGCTATGTCACCGTGGACTGATGTTACTGCGAGCGGTGCATCATATGATGAACATTATGATGATGATCCGGTTTTTGGCGGAACAAGAGACAGTCTCATCTACGACAATCCTTATGTAGGAGACAATGATCCGTTGAATCCGTATATCTCTCCATTATTCGGAAGCTTTGAAGGTTTTCCGCCGATGCTTGTACAGGTCGGAGAGAGGGAAATGCTTTTTTCGGATTCCGAACGAGTTGTAAAAAAGGCTAAAGAGCAGGGCGTTGAGGTAAAACTCACGGTCTACAATGAGATGTTTCATGTTTTTCAGATTGCAGGTCACATGATGGAAGAATCCAAAGCGGCCTGGAATGAAATATCACATTTTCTGGTAGCTCTTGAGCATAGAAATAAATAACAGGTATTGCTTATGATTGAAAAAATTATTCATCAGGAAAAGACTGAAGTGGTCCATATAATGGATCAGATGATTGAAGAGGATGTTGGTGTTGAAGAGGTTCACCATCCGGAATTCCTGCCTCAGACGGTTGATTATCTTGATATGGACCGCCAATACAGACAGCTGATGTATGTTCATGAAGCGGCTATTCAGCAGATTACTGCCAAGCTGAATATACTTAAAGGGGAATTTCAGTTCAGTAATGACAGAAATCCGATATCATCTATTTCTAGTCGTATCAAATCAAAAGAAAGCATTGTGTATAAGATGCAAAAAAAGGGTCTTCCTTTTACTGTAAGTGCATTGCTTTCGAATATTCATGATATTGCCGGCGTACGTGTGATATGTCCGTTTATTCAGGATGTATATTATGTGGCGCAGATGCTGGCGAGACAGCCGGATATAGATATTATTGAGGTTAAGGACTATATCCGTGAACCCAAGGAAAACGGATACAGAAGTCTGCACCTTATAGTTACGGTCAAGGTTAGTTTTTCAAGTTCTACCGAAAATGTACCCGTAGAGATACAGATACGAACTATAGCAATGGATTTTTGGGCAAGTACAGAACATCAGCTCAGATATAAGAAGGACAGAGAATTTTCTGAGAAGGATCAAAAGAAACTCAAACATTGTGCGGAACTGATGGCAAAAGCTGACAAGGAAATACAGTCGTTGGCGGGTGATTTTGACTTAAATCAGTGGGAGTAAATATATGCTTTTGTTTTTTATACGTCATGGAGATCCGACATATAATCCGGATGAATTGACTCCGTTGGGAAAGAGACAGGCTGAAAGTCTGGCCAGAAGAATAGCAAAATACGGTGCTGATGAGATATATGTATCGAGCTCAAATCGTGCAATTCAGACTATGCAGCCTACCGCAGAAATTCTAAAAAAGGAACCGGTGATACTGGATTGGACTAATGAATCACATGCTTACGAAGAACAGTCCATGCCTACCCCTGACGGCGGAAGAGCATGGGGGTTTGCTTTGCCCGAGATAAAGCAGTTGCTTACATCTTCTGAAATAAGAAAGCTTGGAGCTGAGTGGTATGAGCATCCCAAGTTCAAGGGAACTAAGTTCGCGGAGGGACATCTTCGAATTAAACGTCAGACAAGAGAGTTTTTGGCTCAACACGGTTACGAGTGGGACGAAGAGCGCGGAATGTATAAGAATCTTAACTTTATTCCCGAAACAGGTAGCTTTGAATATGATCCGACAGTAAAGAAGGCAAGCAACAGAAATGAAAAGCGAGTTGTTCTATTTGCGCATCATGGCTTCGGAACTAATTTTTTGTCTGCGGTATTGGATATACCGTTCCCGCAGGTATGCCTTAAGATGAATTTCGGACATACGGGTATGACAGTTATTGAATTCGGAGAAAAAGGCGAATATGTAGCGCCTCAGATGCTTACAATGGCCAATGACGGTCATCTGCTGGCCGATAATATGCCTACGGCATACAATAATTCGATTTATTTTTAATGGTATTATTTTCTGTAGATTATTTCCAAAAAATATGATAAATTAGAATTATATATGAACAGGTTGTACAACGAAAGGAGATTTATACTTTGAGACTTGTAACACGTTCTGATTTTGATGGATTGGTTTGCGGTGCTCTGCTTCTTGAGGCAGGAGTAATTGATAATTGGAAGTTCGCTCATCCGAAGGATCTTCAGGATGGTCTTGTAGAGATTGATGAAAATGATTGCCTTGCCAATGTTCCTTATGTTGAGGGCTGCGGTCTTTGGTTCGATCATCACTCCAGTGAATTTGAGAGACAGGAGCTTGCCGGAAAGTATAAGGGTGAGAGCCGTGTAACTCCTTCATGTGCAAGAATTATTTATGAATATTACGGCGGCAAGGAGAAATTCCCTCAGTATGATGAGATTATGGTAGCCGTTGATAAGGTTGATTCAGGTAATCTTACTTATGATGAGATTATGAATCCCACAGGTTGGATTCTCATTGGATTCCTTATGGATCCCAGAACCGGTCTCGGTCGTTGGAGACAGTTTACTATTTCAAACTATCAGCTTATGGAGAAGCTTCTTGTTGCATGCAGCAAGAATTCTACAGAAGAGATTCTCAATATGTCGGATGTGCAGGAGCGTATTGAGGTATACATGGAGCAGACTGCTAAATTCAAGGAGATGGTTAAGGAACATACCCGTGTAGAGGGAAATGTTATTATCTCAGACCTTCGTGGTGTTGAGCCTATTTACACCGGTAATCGTTTTATGATTTATTCAATGTATCCTGAGCAGAATATTTCTGCATGGATAGTAAGCGGTAAAGGTGGACAGGGATGCAGTGCTGCTGTAGGATACAGTATCCTCAACAAGACTTCAGAGGTGAATGTAGGAAGCCTGATGCTTAAGTATGGCGGTGGCGGTCACAAGAAGGTTGGTACTTGCCAGTTCTCTGATGAGAATATGGGAACCGATTTACCCAGAATGCTTGATGAGCTTTGCGATATGGCCAACGCTTAAGAATAATAACTATATAACGGCAGGGAGCTGTCCCTGCCGCTTTTTTATGTACACGACGAGGAAAACTCATCGAACATATAGGAATGGGTTTGACTCGAAATATAACTTTTTATTGTGGGTTGTTTATGGATAGGTTGGTATTTCATATTGATGTTAATAGTGCGTTTCTGTCCTGGGAGGCTGCCAAAAGAGTAGCTAACGGTGAGCCGGATTTGAGGTTAATACCTTCGGTAATCGGTGGCGATCCGCAAAAAAGAACAGGAATAGTGGTGGCAAAATCGATACCGGCTAAAAAGTACGGTATTACAACCGGTGAGCCGATGTCCATGGCTGTAAGAAAATGTCCCGGACTGGTCAGTGTTGCACCCGATTTTTCTTTGTACATTAAAAATTCAAGAGCTTTTAAGGCAATATGCAAGGAATATACTCCTACAATGGAATCATTTTCCATAGATGAAGTATTTATCGATATGTCGGGGATGAAAAATATCTATCCCGATCCGATAAAAACTGCGTATGAGATTAAAGACAGAATAAGAGATGAACTCGGATTTACCGTTAATGTGGGAATTGCGAGAAATAAAGTATGTGCCAAGATGGCAAGTGACTTTGAAAAACCGGATAAGGTTCATACGCTGTTTCCGGAGGAGATTCCTGAAAAAATGTGGCCGCTACCGGTCGGAGATTTGTTTACCTGCGGTAAATCATCTGCAAATAAGCTGGTGGCTGCGAATATAAAGACCATTGGAGAACTGGCCAATGCGGATTTATCGCTTGTTAAGATGCTGATAGGGGATAAACAGGGGCAGCATTTGCATGATTATGCAAATGGAATTGATGATGATCCTGTGACTGAGATTCGTGAGGAGGCCAAGGGATATTCAGCTGAGACAACGGTAGAGGATGATCTTGATTCTCTGGACAAGATTAATAAGATGCTGATGGCTCAGGCTGATGTGGTTGCGGCAAGAATGCGACGAGAAGATGCAAAGTGCAGATGTGTATCTGTAACTTTCAGAAATCTGGATTTTGTTACTCGCTCACATCAGAAAAAACTGAGCGAAAGTACTGATGTGACGGAAGTTATATATGACGTGGCAAGGAAACTGATAGCCGAAAGCTGGAACGGAGAACCGTTAAGATTAATAGGGCTTGCATTGACTGATATAGACAGAGAGGGTTTTGAACAGATGTCGTTCATCGTGGATGACAGGAAAGAAAAGATGAAGAAGCTGGATAATGCATTGGATTCTCTCCGTGTAAGATTTGGTGACGATAGTGTAAAACGTGCAGGAACCATGGACGTGGCTAAGCGAGTGAACAGAAAACATAGAGCCGAGAATAATGTGACTGACGATGACAATGAGAACAATGATAATTGTTGACGTGCAGGCTACATTAATTGTATGATGTTTATACAATCATAGTGAATGTGTTAAGTAATATCTACAATCTAAACTATATTGTTAAATAAACAGTACATTTGGGGACAAAGTGTTAATTAACGAAAGGATAGCCTAATGAAATACTTAATTTTCGCAGATGCATCGGCAGATATTGATAAGAGTTTTGGTGAAGAGAATGATGTTCACTATATTCCGATGGAATATTCGCTCGGAGATGAAATGAGAACCTGCGCAGGTGTAGAAACCGAAAGTGTAATGAAGGCTTTTTATAACGGACAGAGAAACGGTGATTTGACCAAGACTTCACAGATTTCACCTTATCTTTACAAGGAGTATCTCGAGCCTTATTTTAAGGCCGGATATTCAGTATTATATCTGTGTCTGTCGAGTGGTCTTTCTTCAACCTATCAGTCAGCATTACTTGCAAAAGAGGAATTGAAGGAAGAGTATCCCGAACTTGATTTTTATCCTATAGACTCATTGGCAGCCACCGGTGGAATGGGTGTGCTTACAGAACGTGCGGTGAGAAATCTTGATGCAGGAATGTCTATTGAAGATAACTACAATGATTTGTTGGCATGTGTTGCTAAGATTCGTCACTGGTTCATGGTAGAAGATTTGATGTATCTTAAGCGCGGTGGAAGAGTATCTGCTGCTACTGCAGTGGTTGGTTCAGCACTTAATATCAAGCCTATTCTCAAAATTGATGAAAACGGTAAGCTTATTACCATTGCCAAGAAGCGTGGAAGCAAGGCTGCTTTGAATGAGCTTTTTGAACTTTTCAAGAAGACTTATGATGCTGAGTGTAAGGACGATGTTATCTCTATTGTACATGCGGATGCTGCTGAAATTGCCGAAGAACTCAAACAGAAGGTATTGGAGATATATCCGGATGTGACCATTAGAACAGGATATCTCACACCCATTATCGGTGCACATACCGGTCCCGGAATGGTGGCTATTTGCCATATGGGAAAAAATTGGGAAAAATAAGCAATAAAACGATATAAATATCATTCAATAAACTATATGATTAAAATACAGATTATGCGATTATTTGCTATGTATTTATTCATATAGTTTATTTTTTTATACATATAAGCAATATTTTGATAATCAATAAGATTTATGGAGGTATTTCTAATGAGTGGTGTGGTTTCGCACAGATGCAGTACAGCTAAAGTAAAGGTTGTTGATAAGCAGGGAAATCCCGTAGCAGGAAAGAAGGTGCGTTTTGAACTCAAGAGTCATGAGTTCCTTTTCGGATGCGGTGGATTTGATGCTATTATGCTTAACAGCGATTTTCCGCAGGGAATGCTTAGCTTCTACGATGGGGATGAGAAGAAGGCTAAGGCATTTTTCCGGGACAGAATGGACAAATGGACCAAGGTATTTAACTATGCAACCATTCCTTTCTATTGGGGCGGATACGAGCCCAAGGAAGGCGAGATAATGTATGAGAGCCGTAAGCGTGGCGCAGAGTATTTGATTGCCAACGGAGCAAAGGTAAAAGGACATCCTCTTTGCTGGCATACCGTATGTGCTGACTGGCTTCTTCAGTATGACAACAAGACTATCATGGAAAAGCAGCTTGCACGTATCAATCGTGATGTAACCGCATTTAAGGGAACGGTTGATATTTGGGATGTTATAAATGAGACGGTTATCATGCCTGAGTTTGACAGATATGATAATGCTGTTACCAGAATTTGCAATGCTTACGGCAGAACAAATCTTATCAAAGAGGTATTTGATGCGGCACGTGCGGCTAACCCCAATGCTCAGCTTTTGATAAATGATTTCAACCTTTCTGAGAAATATCGTGAGGTTATCAGCGAAAGCCTTGATGCCGGAGCACCTATTGATGCTATCGGAATTCAGTCACATCAGCATCAGGGATACAGAGGAATGGAATGGCTTGAGGATGTGCTCAAGAGATTTTCTGAGTTTGGACTTCCTCTTCATTTTACCGAGAATACACTTGTATCAGGTGAGATTATGCCTGCTCATATTGTGGACCTCAATGACTGGGTGGTAGATGAGTGGCCTTCAACTCCCGAAGGTGAGGAGCGTCAGGCAAAGGAATGGGAGGAGATGGTTGTACGTCTCTTCGAGGAACCTCTTGTAGAAGCAGTAACCGGTTGGGATTTTGCTGACGGTGCATGGCTCAAGGCTCCCAGCGGATTTGTAAGACTCGATAACAGTGAGAAGCCTTCATATTACAAGCTTAAGGAACTGGCTCATGAGAGATGGCAGACAGATGAAACATTGGTTACGGATGCTGACGGATATGTGACTCTTACAGGTTACAGAGGACAGTATGCGGTAACTGCAGACGGCGCAGAGAATAAGCTTGTATTGGGTAAGGATACTGCAGAAATTTGTGTTGAATTGTAGTCAGTAGCGATAATAAAAAGATTATTGCATTTTTAGATTGCCTATGCTAAAATTTCATTTTGTTAGGCGTTTGCTTAGCAAATGCTGGTGTGGCGGAATGGTAGACGCAAGGGACTTAAATTTGAGTGCATAA